>CAYFGZ010000015.1:0-45780 GCA_964342575.1 uncultured Nisaea sp.
CACCACATCTGCACCCCACTCTCCTGGAGGTTTAAGCAATGCGAGTGCCAGAAGATCAGCAGCAGCTATAACCATAGCCCCGTTCTCCTGGAGTTTTTTTGCTATCGCCGTATAGTCGCGAACTTCCCCATTCGTACAGGGATATTGAAGTAACGCGGCATATGGTTGGTCGCCTACCCCATTAAATTCGTCACCAATCACGATCTTAATTCCTATTGGCTGGGCACGCGTCTTGACTACATCGATTATTTGCGGGTGACAGTAACAAGATATAAAAAACACATCACTTTCTTTTTTTGATAACTTTCTACAAAAAACCATTGCTTCAGCAGCCGCGGTCGCTTCATCTAAAAGCGATGCATTCGCTATTTGCATACCTGTTAAGTCGCAAACAACAGTTTGAAAATTTAGGAGGGCTTCTAATCGGCCTTGAGAAATTTCCGGCTGGTAGGGAGTATAAGCCGTATACCACGCTGGGTTTTCAAGAATATTTCTCTGGATAACACCTGGCATTAAGCTGGGATAATAGCCTGTACCTATAAGGGATCTATTAACTTTGATTCTATCCGCTAAAAGGCGCAGGCGTTCTAAAGCTTTTGCTTCAGACAACGGGTCTGGGAGATTCAGGGGCACCTTTGATTTAATCTTGGGTGGCACCGTATCTTGAAGGAGTTTATCGAGAGATGCCATACCTAAATCACGAAGCATGGCCTCCTGATCACTACTGTTAGGTCCTATATGGCGTGCTAGAAATTCGCTATCTTCATCAAACTCAGAACCCACATCAGTTCCATTAGTCATCGTTGAATCCCCTATTTATACAACCCAAATTATTTCAGGCCATCCACGTAATCTTTATAACTTGCTTCATCCATGAGTTCATCCAATTCAACCGGATTTTCTATGGTTATTTTAAAAATCCAGCCTTCATTAATAGGATCTGAATTAAGTGTCTCCGGGGCTTCATCCAAAATCTCATTTACAGCAACTATTCTCCCCGACACAGGAGAGAAAATATCACTTGCCGCCTTAACAGATTCCACAACGGCCACGTCATCATCTTTAGCCACCTGCTGGTCCAACTTTGTTACCTCTGCAAAAACTATATCGCCTAGTTGTTCTTGCGCATAAATTGTTATTCCAACGGTACCCGTCGAACCGTCAACAGTGATCCACTCATGTTCCTTTGAAAAATAAATTTGTGGCATCCGTTCTTTCCTTCTTTGCTATTTTTGTCGCTTATAATTTGGATGTACAAACGGTAATTTAGTTATCTGAGCTGGATGCAGATTACCTCTTATTAGAAGCAAAACACTACTCCCAATATCACTGAATCTGCGGTCGATAAAACCCATTGCAATTGGTCGCCCCAATGTTGGCCCAAACCCACCACTTGTGATTTCTCCGATCTTATCTCCATCATGACTGATCAGCTTAGTCCCACCTCTGGCAGGAGCCCGACCTTCTGGAAGAATCCCGACACGTCGATATTTTACCCCGGTCTCTAACTGTCTGGATATGATGTCGTACCCAGGGAATCCACCATCTTTGCGTCGCCTTTTATTTATTATCCACTCTAAACCTGCCTCTACGGGCGTTATTTTAGTGGTAAGGTCCTGGCCGTAAAGACACAAACCGGCCTCAAGTCGCAACGAGTCACGGGCCCCCAAACCAATAAATTCCACTTCGGCTTGTGATAAAAGTTTTTCAGCAAATTCGTTGACCTTATTTACCGTTATAGAAATCTCAAATCCATCTTCCCCGGTGTAGCCCGATCGGCTAATCATACCCACCGTTCCGAATAGAGAGAATTGCGCGGCTTCCATAAAGCCAAGATTCTTTACACCTGGAACAAGTTTTTCTAAGGCGATTTCAGAATGCGGACCTTGTAAAGCCAATAAGGCAAAATCCTCTAGTATCTCTATTTCACAATCTAATGCCTCTTCCATCAAGCATATATCGTCAATTTTGGTAGCCGCATTTACTACGACATAAAGGTGATCGTCTGCCTTAGTTACTATTAAATCATCCAATACACCGCCCTTTTCATTAGTAAATACGGTATATCGCATCTTTCCAATCCGCAGTGACTGGATGTCGCCAGGAACTAGCTTTTCTAACTGTTCGTCCGCAGAGTCTCCTCTCAAGCGAACTTGTCCCATGTGGGAAACATCGAATAAACCTACCTTCGACCGGGTATGAAGGTGCTCCGCCTTAACACCTAAACGATAGTGAACGGGCATGGAATAACCGGCAAACTCAACCATTTTACCACCGGAATCCCTGTGTTGCCTATCTAGCGGCGTAGATTTAAGTTCAGATTGACCCATCGATACTCCCCTAATTAGCACTCGTTCATTTTCGGTGTTCCGAAAACGAATGCCCCCTCTGTCGAAAACCTGAGAGATTCACCGCCTCAAAATAGAGGAACAACGGCTTTCACCTTCGGTGAGGTAGAGACAAACGCACCACCTACTTTCCAGAGGTTCCTCGCCTTAAAGTCCTTTTGCCTGAGAGTTTCCGGGGCGGTTGCTCCTTCGGCGGCATTAGCGTCACCTGCTAACTGCTCTCTTCCTTAAGGGTCATCGGTATGTTTAAATCAACACTACCGGTTTAATCCGCCCGGGAAAAGAGTTGTTTTTAAAAAAATTTAAGAAACACTGCACAATATCGACAAAGTTTCTCCCAATATTAGGCGACTTGAAGTCACCTGCAAAGAGATTGATCAAGGTACTAGATGAAAATTAAATAGGAAAAAAAGATGCCCTGGGATGACCAAATAAAAGAAATTTTTGAAAAACGTCAGATAGCTTTGCAGCAAGGAGGAACGGAAAATGTGAAAAGACAGCATACCCGGGGTCTGCTCACCATTCGCGAAAGAATAAATACTATACTGGACCACGGCTCTTTTGACGAGATTGGTCGCGGAGCCGGGGGGGCAGAAAGAGACGAAAATGGAAATATGAGAAACTTTTCCCCAGCCAACTTTGTTCTTGGATTTGGGAAAATAAATGGACGAGACTGCGTAATCGGTGGAGAAGATTTTACCGTTCGGGGTGGCTCTCCAAACGAAGCTGGACTAAGAAAAAGTATATATACAGAAGATTTGGCACTCGAATACCTCGTACCACTAATTCGCCTTCATCAGGGCGGGGGTGGCAGCGTCACGGGAGCTAGCAGAGATTCCAAGCCATCGGGAAATCCCGTGTACAATCCTCCAAGATTCAGATCTGTAGCTCGGACATTAAAATCGATTCCTGTTGCAAGCGCAGCGTTAGGAGCAGTAGCCGGATTGCCCGCGGCACGCCTCGTAGCCTCACATTTTTCGGTTATGACACGTAGCGATAGCCAGGTGTTAGTCGCGGGGCCAAAAGTTGTAGAGAGAGCCCTAGGCCAGCGCATCACCAAAGAAAATATGGGCGGAGCTGAGATACATTCCCGAAATGGAGTAATCGATAACGTTGTAAAGGATGAAACAGCTGCTTTCGAACAGATTAAGCGCTTCCTATCATATCTTCCCCGCAATTCCTGGGAGCTACCACCTGTCTGCCCGGTCGACGATCCTGTAGACAGGAAAGATGAGTTTTTGAAAGACGTTGTGCCCCGTGACCGAAGAAAAGTATATGATATGCGGCAAATAATCTCGAGCGTCATGGACGCAAACTCTGTATTTGAAATGGCAAAGGACTACGGACGAGGACAAATCATATGTTTAGCTCGGCTTAACGGCCAACCCGTAGGAGTTTTTGCCAATGATTGCCGATATTATGCGGGTTCCATGACGGCCGACGGATCTCAAAAAGTTAAACGTTTTGTCCAGACCTGTGAAACTTTCAACCTTCCTATCATTAGCTTTGTGGACGAACCAGGATTTATGATCGGGATTGATGCGGAAAAAGCTGCAACTATTAGATACGGTACTGATTTAGTTTTGAGTGTCGCCGACTCTAAAGTTCCCTGGGCTTCAGTAATAGTGAGAAAATCTTTTGGTGTGGCAGCAATCGCTCATTATGGGCCCAATGCCTATATTTTGGCCTGGCCCTCCGCCGAGATGGGCGCGGTACCCGTGGAGGGCGGTGTAGCGGTTGCGTTTTCCCGAGAAATCGAGAGCCATCCAACCCCTGAAGCCTATCGAGCTGAGTTAGAAGCAAAGATGGCAAATCGCTACTCCGCTGTACCTCGAGCAGAATCTTTATCAATACATGAACTAATCGACCCGCGGGAGACCCGACCCTCCTTATGCAGCTGGATCAGTAGAGCATACTCACTTATACCCACTATAATCGCAAAAAAGGAGCGATTATAGATTTCACAAAATACGCCAGCGCTTAATCCAATAATCTTCTGTTATAGTCTATTTGGGACTTGGATAATTGAAATCCCAACAGGATTCTGTACCCTCTAAAATCTCTTCCCCCACTCGATGGTATGAAGAGTGCAATCGCTTCATCCTGGCTTAACCGCGTTTCCCCGGCTGGGAACCTGATATTGAGGTCAAATGTTTCTTTAGCCAGAATCCTTCCATCCGGATGTAGAGCGGCAACTAGGTATAAGGCCTCAACAACAGTAGCTCCCTGCTCTTTCGCCAAACTAGAGTGCAAACTAAATTCAGCCGAAACTGTTACGCCATTATCGTCAAATTTGCAGCTGGTCTCAAGCCGTCGCATTTGGGCCGAAAATAAAATAACGGGATTGTCTTCACTCTTGGATTCGTCAAAAACCGTCACCCTGTCAATACCGTTTACAAATCCTACCTTAGGGCAAAATTCTGCTTGCATGGGTTTATTGGCACAACCGTAACCAGCTAATGAAAAAAAACCAATCATAACAACTATCAAAATCTTTTTTTCTATCATTAGTTTTGCCAATTCAGTTCATTATCACTCGAAACATATCGCATTAGCTACCCTTTTTAGGGCAAGTACATTGAATTGCAGTATGGATAACAGGCTACAGGAGTGATAAGTTTATAATGCTTACAATAATATCGCAATCTTGGTTAGTTTCATTGATCAAATCAGCATTACCCAAAAAATTTTTACCTACAACGGTCAAAAGAGCAAAAAATGACTAACTCTAACCTCATTATACGCCTAGCGGCCCCCAGAGGTTTTTGTGCTGGCGTGGATAGGGCCATCCACATTGTCGAGAATTGTTTAAAAAAACATGGTGCACCAGTTTATGTCAGACACGAAATTGTCCACAACAGATTTGTTGTAGAGTCCTTGGAAAAAAAAGGCGCAATTTTTGTCAACGAGTTAGATCAGGTACCTAATGGTTTTCCAGTAATCTTCTCAGCACATGGCGTACCAAAATCGATAACCGAAGAGGCAACTCGGCGAAAACTAAGGTATGTCGATGCTACCTGCCCCTTGGTAAGCAAAGTACATATTGGGGCAGAACGTCAATACAAAGCGGGACGACATATAATTTTAATCGGCCACTCCGGTCACCCTGAAGTAGTCGGTACAATGGGGCAATTACCGGTTGGCGCTATAACCCTTATAGAATCTAAAGAAGATGCGCTTGTTTATAGTCCTCCAGTCGGAAAAGAAATTGCTTATATTACTCAAACAACGTTATCTGTAGATGATACACGCGAGATTGTTGAAATACTCCAGCAACGCATTCCAACACTTGTTTCTCCCGCAAAACAAGATATCTGTTACGCTACAACAAACCGTCAGCAAGCAGTGAAGGCAATAGCATCAGAGTGCGATGTTCTGTTAGTAATTGGTGCACCGAATTCATCTAATTCAAAACGGCTCGTAGAAGTCGCGATGCTTAATGGATGCAAAAACACGCGGCTTATTCAAAATGCACAAGAGATAGACTGGAATTGGCTAGGAAGAGCAAAAATACTTGGAGTCACCGCGGGCGCCTCGGCCCCTGAAATCTTGGTAAATGAGGTTGTTACAGCATGCAAAGCAAGATTTGATGTGATAATCGAAGAAGTCGAATTAACTAGAGAAACGGTAAAGTTTAAATTACCCAGGGAATTAAATTGCTAATGGCGGTTTATACGCATGTCACGGATAGCGATATTCATCAGTTTCTGTGTGATTATGATATTGGTAAATTGAGCTTTTTTTCCGGTATCGCAGAGGGTGTGGAAAATTCGAACTTTCTTCTTCAAACCACAACGAATCGATACATTCTCACTTTATACGAAAAAAGGGTAAATCCAATTGATATCCCTTTCTTTCTTAAACTTCTAACACATTTAGCTAAACATGGAATTTCCTGTCCAATACCCGTTAAAGGAAACGATGGAAATGCACTACGGAAATTGAAAAACAGGCCCGCAGCCATTGTTACCTTCCTTGACGGATCATGGCCGAGAATTCCAAATTCTTGGCATTGCAGAGCTCTAGGTGCAGCAATGGCCCAAATGCATCATTGTGGTAAAAACTTTCCCTTAACGAGGAAGAATTCGTTGACGATAGGTGACTGGCGGCCCCTGCTAGAGGCTTGCCAGTTAACTAAAAAAGAAATTTATATAGCACTTTATAACGAATTAAATCAGGAACTCGGCTGGTTAGAAAGGAATTGGCCCAAAGATCTTCCAACTGGAATTATCCATGCTGATTTATTCCCCGATAATGTTTTTTTCCAAAATCGGGAATTATCGGGGATAATCGACTTTTATTTCGCTTGTACTGATTTTCTGGCTTATGATCTCGCCATCTGTATTAATGCCTGGTGTTTAAACGATGATGGTATTTTGAGTGCCGAGAAGTCACGGTCAATGATATCCGCTTATCAGAAAGTAAGACCATTATTACCAGAAGAAGTTACTGCTCTACCGATTCTGGCTAGAGGTAGCGCCCTTCGTTTCTTACTTACTAGGCTTTATGACTGGCTAAACCATCCAGAAGGTGCTTTGGTAAAACCAAAGGACCCTATGAGCTACCTAAAGAAGCTCCGTTTCCACCAAAATGTTAGTAACATCTCAGCATATGGCATTATGAAATGAGTAAAGTTTTGATTTTCACTGACGGTGCATGTAGCGGTAACCCTGGCCCCGGGGGATGGGGGGCTATACTGCGTTACGGAGACAATGAGAAAGAATTGTCTGGAGGTGAAACCTCTACTAC
This sequence comes from uncultured Nisaea sp., assembly GCA_964342575.1. Classification (GTDB taxonomy): domain Bacteria; phylum Pseudomonadota; class Alphaproteobacteria; order Thalassobaculales; family Thalassobaculaceae. The sequence goes on from CAYFGZ010000015.1 coordinate 7,098, forward strand.
GAACAATCGCATGGAATTACTGGCCGCTATATCTGCCCTAGAAACTCTAAAAAGATCCGTAGAAGCAGAGCTCCACACTGATAGCGTCTATCTACGTGATGGTATAACAAAATGGATTCATAATTGGAAAACACGAGGCTGGAAAACAGCCCAGAACAAACCAGTGAAAAATGTTGACTTATGGAGACGACTAGAAGCCGCTATGAAGCCTCACGATATCGATTGGAAATGGATCAAAGGCCACGCTGGTCATATTGACAATGAAAGAGCCGACAAATTAGCCAGGGGGGCTATACCCAAATAGAAATTGTATTCTTAATGCACTTGCTCGGCCTATAAAATCAGCACGCGTATGTTTCTATTACCAATCGTATGTTACCATTTATAATGGAATATTATCATGTTTTTTCCAGGGGTTTTCGAGTTTTTTATTTCGCAACATAGCAAATGCACGTGCAACACGTCTCCTCGTATTTTGCGGCAAAATAACATCATCAATATAACCCCGAGCACCAGCAGCAGAAGGATTTGCAAATTTTTCACTATATTCCGCAGTTCTCTGAGCTAATTTTTCTTCATCACCGAGATCACTCCGAAAAATTATTTCTACAGCTCCCTTAGCTCCCATAACAGCTATCTCAGCTGTTGGCCATGCAAAGTTTACATCGCCCCTCAAATGCTTCGAACTCATAACGTCATAGGCCCCTCCATATGCTTTACGCGTAATCACTGTTACCTTGGGGATAGTAGCTTCGGCATAAGCAAATAACAGCTTTGCTCCATGTTTAATTATACCGCCATATTCTTGTTGAGTACCCGGAAGGAACCCCGGGACATCGACAAATGTTAGTATGGGAATATTAAAGCAATCGCAAAACCTTACAAATCTTGCGCCCTTTCTCGACGAATCTATGTCAAGGCAACCTGCTAACACCATCGGCTGATTGCCAATAATTCCTATAGTAGACCCCTGAATTCGCGCAAATCCTATGATAATATTTGCAGCAAAATTAGGTTGAATTTCGAAAAAATCCCCCTCATCAATAACTTTCAAAATCAATTCTTTCATATCGTATGGTTTATTAGCATTTTCTGGAATGAGCGTATTTAGAGATATTTCAGAACGTTCAATTGGATCGGCCGTTTTCCAATATGGAGGTTGCTCGCGATTAGAGGCCGGCAGAAAGTCCATGAAACGTCGCAACTGAAATAATGCTTCAACGTCATTTTCAAACGCGTTATCAGCAACCCCCGACTTACTCGAGTGTGTGATGGCACCGCCTAACTCCTCATGTGTTACCGCTTCGTGTGTCACTGTTTTGACAACGTCAGGTCCAGTCACAAACATATACGCTGTATCTTCTACCATAAAGATAAAATCTGTCATGGCTGGCGAATAAACCGCACCACCAGCACACGGACCCATTATCATGGAAACCTGCGGGATTACTCCCGAAGCTAAAACGTTTCTCTGAAATACTTCGGCATACCCGCCTAGAGAAGCAACACCTTCTTGTATGCGAGCACCCCCAGAATCATTTAATCCTATAATAGGAGCCCCCACCTTCATAGCTTGGTCCATTACCTTACATATCTTTTCGGCATGTGCTTCAGATAAAGCCCCACCAAATACAGTGAAATCCTGACTGAATACAAAACATAAACGTCCATTAATTGTACCAAAACCGGTAACAACCCCGTCTCCGGGAATTTTCTCATTTTCCATTCCGAAGTCATTGCAACGATGTTCCACAAACATATCCCACTCTTCAAATGAACCCTCATCATACAGGACTTCTATTCGTTCACGTGCTGTCAATTTCCCCTTCGCGTGCTGAGCTTCAACCCGACGTTTCCCTCCACCTATTCGCGCTTTATCACGCATAGATTCTAATCTTTGGATAATATCTTGCATAATTCCAACCAGAGTTAATTATTTATATTTACTAAAAAATTCACTAATCCTCTACTATTCACCCCTAGCAAGCCGCAGAAATTCTGCAACTTCTTGCATTTCTTTTCGCTCCCTTGAAATCCGCGCAGTGGCCTCCGTGTCCTTGCCCCACGCCTCAATCTGGTATAAATCATCTATTTGGGCCGCTTTAATACCTTCGATAGCTTTAATATGCCCTTCGACAATTGCCAAGCCAATAACGACAGAACCCGAAATATTTGTTAATTGATAAAGCCCCATCAACGAAAACAGATCATATTTAGTGACTAATTTAGTAAGGGATGCTTCTAGTGCAGCCGTTTGTTCTATAGGCATAACACCGGCAGTTACCGCGAAAGGTTTTCCTATTACAACGCCACACCAGTCTAATAATGGTTGCCAGGCTTTATTTTGAAGAACAACCAATTGTTCAGGTTCAGACGCCCGGTAGCAAAGTAAATCGGTTTGAGCATAAGCAGCGATAGACGTAATCGTCCGCATCGGACAAGGTTTTACTCTATCTATTGCCGTGGACGCGAGCGACATAAGTGGCATTGTATACGGTTTTATTTTCTCCCCCTGTACTCGCCACTCAGCAGCGACCGCATCAGCTAAACCCCGGCTAGGAAGAATTAAATGATTTTTCCCAGGTGACATTACTGGTCTGGCATCAAGCTCGACCAGAAACCCTTGAGGGTCACTCGATACCTCAACTTCACTATAAAACCGCCTCATATGATAAAATTCCTTATATCTTTTGTAACGAGCCGTTTCTCCTTTAACTTCCGGGTATGACGCAAGGAATTACAAAATGTTCAGGTTTCGCCGGCTTTAAAAACTTCAAATGGGTCCCGATAATTACCAGTGTCTAAACCTAATAATTTCCATGACTTTTTCATGTGAACAGGAAGATCTGAATCTATAAAAATTTCACTCCTATCCACGCGTTTCAAACGTATATCACGAGCATGTAAATGCATTTTGCGCGAAAGTCCATTATAATCCAGAAATGCCTGTTCCCCACCATACTTTCCATCACCTAAGATTGGCGTCCCCAATGCCGCCATATGTACGCGGAGTTGATGTGTTCTACCCGTGCGAGGCCGCATCGCAATCCACGAAGCTTTTTTTCCCAACTGTTCTATAACGGCATAGTCAGTAATTGCCCGCTGACCCAGTGTCTCGTCTATTACCATTCGCTCGCCATATTTTCCCGGCAACTTGGCTACCGGCAGGTCAACCGTCCCCTTAAAGGGTCGTAGGTCACCTACGACTAAAGCCCAATAAGTCTTATCCGTAACTCGTTCACGAAAAGCCTGACTTAACCAACGAGCAGCCTGCCTAGTGCGCGCAAGCAGCAACACTCCAGAAGTGTCTTTATCTAGCCTGTGAACTAACCTTGGCCGCTCTAAATTCCCGAATTTAAGGCTGTCGAGAGCTCCATCAATATGTTTTGACGCTTTTGTACCACCCTGAACTGGAATACCCGGCGGCTTGGATATAGCGAGAACTTCGTCATCTATGTACAGAACGGACTCTGCTAGCAGTTTTCCAAGAGAACTTTTATCATCCTTTTTCTTTGGCATGGAGTGCTCTTTTAAAGGAGGCATCGAACCTACGAACGGAGGGACTCGCACTTTCTGGCCCTTACTAAGGCGATGGTTGGCCTTAATCCTACGACCATCTATCCTTATCTGACCAGTTCTTAACCATTTTTGTAATTTTCCCTGACTAATATTTGGAAACTTCTGTTTAAACCATCGATCAAGACGCAAATCAACATCATCTGGCATAACCGTATGGATATGTGGACCTACGTTCATCCCAAAAAACTCTTCATAATCCACAGGCCTAGGAACAGGCCTAATATCGAGATAATTACCGACGTTAAAATATAAAGACCAGCCCCAAAATAATTAGCTCGCTCTGATAGTACTGAAACGTCCAACGCAAAGCTCGAGAACGTTGTAAAAGCTCCAAGAACGCCGACTAGCAAAAAAGCCCGCCATTCTATACCGTGATCAAATTTGGTATTCAGATATTCAAACAAAACCCCCATAAGAAAAGAACCAACCACGTTCACAAATAACGTACTATAAGGAGATCCGTCTCCGGCGATGCGAGCAAACAGTTGGTCAGACTGAAATCTAGCTGCAGCACCTATAGCGCCACCTACAGCTACTAATAGGATCAATTTCATACCTAATAGTTCCCCCAATCAACGCCAAATATCCATCCTTCGGTTTCCTTAATAGACCTATTCGATTTTGGTGTCGACCAGACGGCATTACCCATAGTTAATCCCCTCAGTGCGGCTGCGGAGACTAGTGCATCCGCCTCATCTTCCCTTTCAGGTTTCCAATTAGTATCTAGCGATTGCGATCCGTAATAATTTAATACCTTGTCAATACTACCTATGCTAACCCAATCACGCGGATCAGCGCCTGCCTTTTTAAAGTACAATCGCGGAAATATTTCCACAACAACCGATTTTTCAGTCATCGCCCCAAAGGGCCATATTGAGACAAATTTTTCTGCTTTTTCTAGTAAGCCCTTCAAGAAGCGCATTCCAGCTAAAGAACCTGTCCCTACGTTCGCTGGTCCAATGCATTTTAGCACGGGATGAGGCGCAGTTACATTAGAGCAGGCTACCTCGGTGATGCGTTGTCGAAATCGATATCTATCGCCCTTCCCATACGGTGACAAGTAATAACGATAAAATTCTAGATCTTTGCGCCTATAAAAAGGTGCTCCATAAAAATCTGGAGTTCCATGACAAACTTTCTCAACAAGCGCCCATAACTCTTCAACAGTTTTGGGTTGCTTGATTAAACCAGGAAAATAGCTCCCACAATCAGCAAAAGGATTGCCAAAGGCAAAATCAAACCCTACCAGAACTCTATGCTTTTGAATGGTTTTCAATAGCCATTCAAAAAAAATTTCTCGTCTCCACCAACGTCCCTCAGGCGATTCAACTATAAACGGAGCTGATGTTCCCGCTTCAGCGATGGCTACTTGTAATCCTGGAAGACTAGGTCCTTTGGCACCGGACCAATCGACTCCAATAAATTTCTCGAAATTCAGCTTATGTGGCCTTTTTTGCTTGTCTTAATTTTTTCCAGTAAGAAAGTCGTTTTACAATTTCTCTTTCGAAGCCGCGCTCTTTTGGTTGATAAAAACTTGATCGGGTCATTTCATTTGGAAAGTAATTTTGACCAGAAAAGTTCTCCTCGGTCTCATGATCGTAAACATAATCTGCGCTATATCCAAGTTTTTTCATTAGTTCTGTCGGAGCATTAAGGATATGGTTCGGTGGCGATAGCGATGCGGTTTTACTAGCTGAGCCAGCCGCAAGGTTAAAAGCCAAATAACTGGCATTAGACTTTGGTGCTGTAGCCAAATATATAACGCATTGAGCTATAATTAGGTCACCTTCTGGCGAACCTATTCGATTATATGCATCCCAACAAGCAAGAGAATGTGACAATGCGTTTGGATCGGCCAAACCTATATCCTCGGATGCAAATCTTGTCAGCCGACGCAATATGAATGCCTTGTCTTCACCTCCCAGCAACATTCGAGCTAACCAATATAGTGCCGCATCTACATCCGAACCACGCAACGATTTATGAAGTGCACTAATTAGGTTGAAGTGTTGTTCCCTATTCTTATCATATAACGGAGAACGTCGTTGAATAATCTTTGCCAAAGCTGACCTATCTAATAGAGGATTTGACGGCAGATTAGAAATCTCCTCTACCATATTGAGGAGAAATCGGCCATCTCCCTCGGCCATAGCCTTTAAGGATTCCCTTGCATCAGGTTGTAGAGGAAATTTTTTTTTGAAAATAATTTCCGCTCGGGTTATTAGAATATCTAATGCAGCGTCATCAATCCTTTTGAGTACAAAGACTTGGCACCGTGAAAGAAGCGCTGAGTTTAGTTCAAAAGACGGATTTTCTGTCGTGGCACCAACTAAAGTGATAGTACCATCCTCCACAAGTGGCAGAAAACTATCCTGTTGAGCTCGATTGAAACGATGAACTTCGTCTATAAAAAGCAAAGTTCCAAAACCCGCGATTTTTCTTTCAGCGGCTCGTGCAAATACTTTTCGAAGCTCAGACACTCCGGAGAAAACTGCAGATAATGGCTCAAATTCCATATTTACCTGCCTAGCCAACAATCTCGCCAATGTTGTTTTTCCAGAACCGGGTGGCCCCCATAGAATCATGGATGTTATCCGTTTTTGCCGTAACATACGTCCCAGCGGGCCATCTTCTCCGAGCAAATGGTCCTGTCCAACTATATCTTCTAGCTTATTAGGGCGCATTTTTTCAGCTAGTGGCTGTACTGCTACGTTATTGAATAGACTTGTCATTTATTTATCCGATATCTCGGTCATCAAAACTTTATCATCACGGAGAATTGAAATTCTCCAGAGCGAGTGATTTCTAGCAATCGCTTTTTTTATTGTCATCACAGAATCGATAGAACGACTATTGATTTTTAGAACTATGTCACCACGCCGAAATCCAAACCGCTCAGCAACGCTTCCTCGACGTCTACTTATTATTACTACGCCCTGCTTCATATCGTCCAACCCATTTTCAAAAGCAAAAGCAGGAGATAAATTAGCTACCTTAGCCCCATTTAATGGATTTCGACCCTTGATTTCAGTGATCTCCGGAAGCGGTTGCGACAACGGTTCTCGGGTATAAAAATTCAGAATTCTGACATGGCCTTCACGAAGGATCTCTATTGGTACTTTTTGACCTAAAGGTAAAGTTGCCACACGATAGCGTAAGGTATCCGTATCATCGATAAGTTTCTTATCAATGGCTAATATAATGTCTCCAGTAGTCAATCCTGCCTCCTCTGCTGGGCTTTCGGGATAGATCTCATTCAAAATCACCCCGGCTGGTCTACTAAGGCCGAATTCATTAGCCAGATCCGAATCTATATTTTGACCGGAAGCCCCCAGCCAAGGCCGAATTACCTTCCCCTTCTGAACGGATTGCACCACCGTTCTTACCATATTAGCTGGCACCGCAAACCCTATTCCGACCGACCCCCCCCCTGCACTGTGATTACTAAAGATAGCAGTATTGATTCCTATTAAACGTCCATCCATAGATATTAGCGCCCCACCAGAATTTCCTGGGTTTATTGACGCATCTGTTTGAATAAAAAAGCTGTAATCTGTAATCCCTACGGCCGTCCTTGCCAAGGCAGAAACGATGCCACTCGTTACGGTTTGACCCACACCAAAAGGATTTCCTATCGCTAAAACCAAATCACCTACCTGGACCGAGTCTGAGTCGCGCATTTCAATGAAAGGAAGATTCCCTGAGGCACTGCTTACTTTCAATACAGCCAAATCAGTGCGTTTATCCGCTAGCAAAATTATAGCATCGAATTCTCGACGGTCCGCTAGGACAACTTTAACTTTTGTAGCGTTAGCTATAACATGGTTATTGGTTACTATTAAACCAGACGGATCAATTAAAACCCCCGAACCTAGCGACTGCTGAGTCCTCTTTTGGGGCTGCGTTGGAAATAAATCACCAAAAAACCTTCTAAAAAATGGATCCCCAAAGAGAGGTGAAATATTCCTCTCTATTTTTTCTGTTTTAGCAAAAATATTTACTACTGCAGGCCCTGTTTGTTGCACCAACGGTGCGAAACTAAGCTGTATCTGGTTTCGAGATTTAGGAACCTCTTTTGCAGCAAATGGTTGGCTGGAAAACTTAAAAAAAATAGCTAAGATTACAAAAGCAACTAACCTCAGCCTGAGTGTCTTCGGAATAAAAGTGTGCCGCCGGTACATCATCTTAGTTACCTTGACGTCTCCAGTTATAAACCACCACGAATAATTCTTATGATCACCTTTCGACTTTAATCACTCTCTTCAAAGCCCAACACGGTCCTGTAGCACTTGTGAAACGCAGCTAAACAATTCGGCCGAGCTATGTTCCCCGACCTGTACTATTCGCAATCCGTTATAAATATTAGCTAGATCTGAGTATATAAAAATACATCTAGAATGGGAAAAATCTCACTATATAGCTGCAGGCGCAACCGATGATGCTTCTTCCTGTGGTTCAGGGATGAACCCGGAATCCATTCCACGGGCCTCCTCATCTCTGTCTACCAACTCAATAACAGCCATTGGAGCACTATCGCCGTACCTAAATCCTGCCTTCAACACTCTCGTGTATCCGCCATGTCGGTCCTTATAACGTTCACTTAGTATCTCAAACAACTTTTTCGTCATTGCTTCGTCACGCAGTCGTGCATAAGCCAGCCTCCGCGCATGTAATGAGTTAGTCTTGCCCAGTGTAATAAGTTTATCCACCACACGACGCAAATCCTTAGCTTTCGGCAATGTCGTAACAATCTGCTCGTGTTTTATGAGGGCATTGGCCATGTTCTGAAACATTGCCTTACGATGACTTGCCGTCCTGTTTAATCGACGTCCTGATTTACCATGACGCATACCAATCACTCCTGGTTTAGTTTCGCCAGATTCGAAAAATAAAATATCCCTTTAGTAAGGCTCTTCCAGTCTACGTGCTAATTCTTCAATATTATCGGGAGGCCAATTCAGAACATCCATCCCTAGAGAAAGCCCCATAGTTCCTAGGACCTCTTTGATTTCATTCAGACTTTTTCTCCCAAAATTGGGGGTTCGCAGCATCTCCGGCTCACTCTTTTGAACAAGGTCACCTATGTAAACTATATTGTCATTTTTCAAGCAATTAGCGGAACGAACAGACAACTCCAATTCGTCCACTTTTCGAAGTAAATTTCTGTTAAACGGTAGTTCTTGAGCCTCATCTTTTTCTACCGCTTGACTTGGCTCGTCAAAGTTTATGAATAATTGTAATTGGTCTTGAAGAATTCTAGCAGCATAAGCTATTGCATCTTCAGGCGTCATGGAGCCATCTGTTTCAATGTTCATCGTCAACTTATCAAAGTCAGTCACCTGTCCTACGCGAGTATTTTCAACTCTATAAGAAACCTGCCTAACTGGACTGAAAACTGCGTCAACCGGAATCATACCTATGGGTGATTCCTCCGTACGGTTCGAATTTGCTGCAATGTACCCCTTTCCCGCTTCTACCGTGAACTCCATCGTTAAGGTTGCGCCCTTATCTAAAGCGCAAAGCACCAAATCGGGGTTCATCAGTTCAACTTCCGAACCAGTTTCTATCATTCCAGCTGTGACTTCACCTGGTCCCTCCGCTTTTAAGCGCATCTTTTTTGGGCCCTCACCCTCCATGCGAAGTGCCATGGATTTGATATTAAGCACCATATCCGTAACATCTTCACGAACTCCTGGAATCGTTGTGAACTCGTGTAAAACTCCGTCAATTTGAATGGCAGTAACAGCAGCCCCCTGTAATGAAGACAACAGTATCCGGCGGAGTCCATTCCCGAGGGTTAAACCATAACCTCGTTCCAATGGTTCCGCCACAACCACCGCTGTGCGGCCTGGGTCTCCCCCGGGTTGAATATCAAGATTAGTCGGCTTGATTAAAGCTTGCCAGTTTTTCTGAATCACCACAATGACTCCCAGTTATGACCGTTAAAGCCAGTTTGTAATTTTAGTGTATTTCACAATACCCTTTGATACCGCCACATATATACCCCTCGATATCTGCGGCAACCCTCCTTACTAATAACTCCTCTATACTCGTCGTCTTTTGGGAGGACGACATCCGTTGTGTGGAATCGGAGTCACATCTTTGATAGAATTCACCTGAAAACCGACGGTCTGAAGCGCCCTTAACGCCGATTCTCTGCCCGAACCTGGGCCACTAACCTCTATATCCAAAATCTGCATACCATGTTCTGCCGCCTTCTTGCCCGCATCTTCTGCTGCAACCTGTGCCGCATAAGGTGTGGATTTACGCGAACCTTTAAAGCCCATTGCGCCGGCCGAAGACCAAGATATTGCGTTCCCTTGTGCATCGGTAATAGTTATCATCGTATTATTAAACGTAGCATTAACATGCGCTACACCCGACGTTATATTTTTCTTCTCACGTCTTCTTACACGGGTCTGAGTTGGTTGTTTTACCATTATCCAATCGCGCTCCAATAGGCTATTTTGGCCAGGTTATTTCTTTTTACCCGCTATTGGTTTAGCAGGTCCCTTGCGGGTACGTGCATTAGTGTGTGTTCTCTGTCCCCGCACCGGAAGACTCTTACGATGTCGCAACCCTCGATAGCATCCTAGATCCATCAAGCGTTTAATATCCATCGCTGTTTTTCGACGAAGGTCGCCTTCCACGACAACCTCCTTATCAATCATCTCTCGAAGTCGTGCCAGTTCATCTTCCATTAAATCACTGACTCTCCGATCACCAGGGATCTCCAACTTTTGGCATATGTCCGACGCCGTTGTACGGCCAATGCCAAAAATATACGTCAAAGCAACCTCTACTCTTTTTTGTGTGGGAATATTGACTCCCGCTATGCGTGCCAACTTTCACACTCCCCTCTTGTGTTATAAAACCTTCTACACTCGGCCATACTGACCCAGAATTGCATATCCTGTTTGCCCCTGTGTTTCAGCTAGCGAACCCCAAAATTTACGGGGCGCTGGATTATACGGATGCTTTCAAGCAAGTCAACACAGTAGCGTTATTCTTTACTTATTACCCCTTTAAAATTTGCTCAATTTTCACACTCACTTCTTCTACAGGCAACATTCCGTCCACTGTTTTAAGGGACCCACGTTTGTCATAATATGGCAACAACGGGGCCGTCTGATCTTCATATACTTTCAATCTATGTCTCAATGTCTCAGCGTCATCATCTTCACGCCGTTGTTCCAGCGGAGTTTCCGCTATCCTGCCTACTATTCGCTTTAGTAAGATATCGTTATCGACAGCCAACTCTATAACATAATCAATTTTAAGGCTCTTTGAAGCCAACATATCATCTAGTGCCTCAGCTTGGGGAACTGTACGGGGAAATCCATCAAGTATGAAACCATTGGAGCAATCAGGATCAATTATTCTATCCGAAATCATTTGAACCATAATTTCGTCAGGAACTAGGTCTCCCGATTCAACTATTGTTTTTACTTTTTTTCCTATACTGGTCTCCTCCTTCATCGTAGCTCTGCACATATCGCCAGTCGAAAGCTGAATCAATCCTAGTTTGTCTACCAAATTTTTCGCCTGCGTTCCTTTTCCTGCCCCTGGAGGACCTATTAAAATTATATTCATCCTCTTCTGCCCCGCAACTTAGACTTTTTTATTAGTCCATCATATTGGTGCGCGAGCAAATGAGATTGTATTTGGCCAACTGTATCCAATGTAACGGTCACCACGATGAGTAGGCTTGTACCTCCAAAATAAAATGGTACTTGGTATTGGCTGATCAGAATTTCTGGAAGCATGCAAACTGCAGCCAAGTACAACGCACCAACTGTCGTCAACCTTGTCAGCACATAATCTAAATAATCAGCGGTATTCTTTCCTGGCCTAATTCCGGGAACGAAGCCACCATACCTTTTCAAATTGTCTGCTGTCTCAACAGGATTGAAAACAATTGCTGTGTAAAAGAAAGCGAAAAAAACTATTAGTCCAATGTAGACTGCCAAGTATAACGGTTGCCCCCGACCAAGAAGCGCATTAACTGTTGTCAACCACTCAGGGCCGCCTCCACTGGCAGAGAATTGAGCAAAAGTAACTGGCATCAAAAGAATGGAGCTTGCAAATATCGGCGGTATAACCCCCGAAACATTTAGTTTCAGTGGCAAATGTGATGACTCACCGCCGGTCATTTTATTGCCAACCTGCCGCTTCGGGTATTGAACGGTAATTCGCCTCTGGGAGCGCTCTATAAAAACAATAAAAGCTATAACCACTATGGCCATTATTATTAGAAGAATAATAAATGCAGCTGACAGTGCACCCGTCCTGCCTAATTCTAATGTCCCCGCCACCGCCTGCGGTAGATTAGCGACGATACCAGAAAAAATAATTAATGAAATACCATTTCCGACGCCCCTGGCAGTGATTTGTTCACCCAACCACATCAAAAATACGGTTCCACCAACTAACGTTATAACTGTGGTAGCGCGAAAAAATAACCCTGGATTGGTAACCGCCGAATTTCCACCACTTGCCATATTCTCCAGGCCTACCGAAATCCCATAAGCCTGCACAGCAGCCAACAAAACGGTCAAATATCTCGTATACTGATTTATTTTCTTTCGTCCGGCTTCGCCTTCTTTTTTTAGAGTCTCAAGATTAGGGGAAACAGCTGTCATAAGCTGCATGATTATAGCCGCCGAAATATAGGGCATTATGTTTAGAGCGAAAATAGTCATCCGCCCCAAGGCACCACCAGCAAACATATCAAACATACCAAGAATACCCCCGGCGTTTTGTTCGAATATTTCCTGGAGTATCCCGGGATCTATCCCAGGGATAGGAATGTATGTCCCAAGCCTATAGACTATCAAGGCTCCAAGAGTGAACCAAATCCGCTTCTTTAATTCCGCTGCTTTAGATATCGCCCCGAAATTAAATGAAGATGCAAACTGTTCGGCGCTTGACGCCATGCTTCCCACCCTAGCTTTACTGTTTTTTTGACTTTCCAGTCAATTCGACGGTGCCACCAGCGCCCTCAACCGCAGCAATGGCCGCTTTGGAGGCACCTGTCACTTTAAGTGTTATTTTAGTGCTTATCTCGCCCTGTGCTAGAAGGCGAACGCCTAATTTCTTCTTACCCACCAACCCCAATTCACGCAACATCGTCTCGTCAACTTCTGCTCCAGCCTTTAGTTTTCCCGATTTTACAGCCTTTTCCACATTGCCAACATTTAACACGGCATATTCTTTTCTAAAGGGATTCTTGAATCCCCGTTTTGGCAAACGTCTATATATGGGCATCTGGCCACCCTCAAATCCATTTATGCTTGCCCCTGCTCTTGATTTTTGGCCCTTGTGTCCTTTACCGCTAGTTTTTCCGGTGCCAGACCCGGCTCCTCGTCCCACGCGCCTTCGATTCCTGCGAGCACCTTCATTATCACTAATTTCATTTAATCTCATAACACAAGTTCCTTTAGAACCATCCCTATTAAAAGCCAATCACTATGCACTTTCCTCGATGCGCACTAGGTGTTTCACCTTGTTGACCATTCCTCGAACCGCTGCCGTATCCTCTAGAGTTCTAGTTTTATTTAATTTGTTAAGGCCAAGCCCAATAAGCGTCTCTCTTTGCCCTGGTTTACGTCCAATAGCACTCTTTATCTGTGTCACTTTGAGCAGTGCTGTCTGTTTCTTATTTTTAACCATTAATTGCTCCATAGTGCAAACTTACTCAATCTTGCGAGGAAGAATTATTTTCTTTCAAATTACGTCCTAAAACTTCTGCGACTTTTTTGCCCCTTTTTGCTGCCACAAATCGCGGCGAACCAATCTTACTTAACGCGTCAAATGTCGCTTTTATCATATTATGAGGATTCGATGAGCCCGTAGACTTTGCTACTACATCTTGGACCCCTAAAGACTCGAAAATCGCCCGCATAGGTCCACCGGCTATAACCCCAGTTCCCGATGGAGCCGAGCGCAAGACTACGTGCCCTGCGCCATAATCGCCCTTCATATCGTGATGCAAAGTTCTACCTTCCCTGAGAGGTACTCTTACCATAGTTCTCTTAGCTTGCTCTGTAGCTTTTCGAATTGCCTCGGGCACTTCACGCGCTTTACCCGCGCCATGCCCAACTCTTCCTCGGCCATCGCCCACAACCACTAATGCAGCAAAACCAAACCGCCTTCCACCTTTTACCACTTTGGCAACTCGATTGATGCCAACTAATTTCTCTATTAGCTCCGGTTCCTCTTTTTGGTCCCGATTAACTCGTTCCTGTCTCTCGCCTCGCGCCATCTCAGATTCCCTCTAAAATTTTAGTCCACCCTGACGGGCACCCTCAGCCAGAGCCTTAATTCGACCGTGGTAGCGATATCCTCCTCGATCAAACACAACCTGCTTCAGCCCTTTCTCGAGCGCCCGCTCAGCAACCAATTTTCCGACGGCTTCAGCGGCCGACCGATCTCCACCAGATTTCAAAACACCTCTTAAGTCTTTATCGAGCGACGAAGCTGAAGTGATGGTATTTCCCTGTGCGTCATCTATCACTTGGACATAAATGTTTTTGGACGACCGGAAAACCGATAATCTCACTCTGTCACCACTTATCTTTTTTAGCGCCGACCGATTGCGTCGAGCACGCTTAATGAAAAGCTCTTTTGATTTCAACATTAGTACGCCTTTATTTCTTTTTGCCTTCTTTTCTACGTATTTGCTCGTTAGCATATTTAATCCCTTTTCCCTTGAAAGGCTCTGGGGGTCTATATGCTCTAATTTCGGCAGCTAATTGGCCAACTTGCTGCTTATCGCCACCATGAATGGAAATTGCAGTTGGTCGCTCGCATTTCATGCTTATCCCTTCAGGAATAGGATACCGGATTGGGTGGCTATATCCCAATGATAAGATCAGGTCCTTTCCCTCAACTGCCGCCCTGTAACCAACACCGTTTATTTCCAAATCAATCGTGAAACCATTACTCACACCAACCAGTATATTATTAATCCTCGCGCGCGTCGTTCCCCACATCGATCGCGAGCGCTTTGACTGAGTTTTAGGACTGACGGTTACACTATTACTATTGACTGAAATATTGACTTGATCAGAAATTGTTAACGATTGTTGGCCAAGCTTACCTGTCGCTATCAATGTATTATCTACAACCTCAAGCGATACGCCATCTGGCACCGTTACTGGATTTTGACCCACTCGTGACATTTCATATAACCCCAGTTCTAGAATACTTGACAGAGGACTTCGCCTCCAACATTAGCCGCTCTCGCCTCGTTATCCGACATTACACCGCGAGGAGTAGAGATTATTGATATGCCTAGACCGTTAAACACACGGGGCAATTCATTTATCTTTGCATACACACGTCTACCTGGTTTCGAGACTCTTTTTATTTCTCGTATAACGGGTTCACCTTCATAATACTTTAATTCTATTGATAGCTCAGCTGCATTCACTTTCTTTTCCGACTCCAGCCTGGAAAAGCCGCGTATATAGCCTTCGCGCTTTAAAACTTCCAGGACATTACTGCGCATTCTCGAAGAAGGACTAGAAATAACGCTTTTTCGAGCCATCTGCCCATTTCGTATGCGCGTCAACATATCCCCAAGCGGGTCACTCATTGTCATATCTACCCTCCTACCAGCTCGATTTCACTAAACCAGGCACCTGACCAGACGATCCTAAATCACGCAAAGCAATACGAGACATTTTGAATTTTCTGTAATACCCGCGCGGCCTTCCTGTTACCTGGCAGCGGTTTCTCAATCGTATTTTTGCACCATTTCGAGGCATTTCGTTAAGTTTCAGCCCTGCTCGAAAACGTTCTTCGATAGGCAACTCCCTATTACTAATTATCGCCTTTAGCCGCGCTCTCTTATTTGCCTGCAAAGCAACTTGCTTTGCGCGATTTTTATTTTTTTCTATTGAACTTTTTCTCGCCATTTTAATGCCCCTCGCCCATTCACTCTGTGAACGGGAAATCAAACCGCCGCAATAATTCTCTCGCTTCATTATCGGATTTTGCAGAAGTAACAAAGATGATGTCCATACCACGGATAGAATCTATTCTATCATAGTCGATCTCTGGAAAGACTATCTGTTCTTTCAAACCCATCGCATAGTTACCACAACCGTCAAAGCTATGAGGATTTAACCCTCTGAAGTCTCTCACACGTGGCAACGCGATAGTTAAAAGTCTATCTAAAAACTCGTACATACGATCTCTCCGCAAAGTGACCTTGCAACCGATCGGCATCCCTTCTCGAAGCTTAAAGCCAGCAACCGATTTCTTAGCCTTCGTAACAACTGGTTTTTGGCCACAAATTAAAGCGAGTTCGGAGACTGCCGATGCCACCTTCTTAGAATCTTGTACAGCCTCTCCTATACCCATATTCACAACTATTTTTTCAAGTCGTGGCACCTGCATCAGATTGCTATATCCCATAGCCTGGGCTAGCGCTGGCCTAATCGACTCCACATACATTTCGTTCAAACGCGGCATTTTGCATTCATCCCATCTAAATTACGCGTCTATGACTTCCCCAGAAGATTTTGCAAATCTAACTTTTCTACCATCCTCTAGAAATCGTAGACCTACCCTAGTCGGTTTATCTGATTTTGGATCGATATGAGCTACGTTAGAGATGTGTATTGAACTTTCACGCTCCACAATACCGCCAGTGGTAGTCTGGCTTGGTTTAGTGTGCCGTTTAACAATGTTTACACCTTGTATCAATACTCTATAAGAACCCGGCATTATCCTCAAAACTTCGCCCGCTTTTCCTTTATCTTTGCCAGTGATCACAACAACATTATCACCTTTTTTTATCCTAAATTTTTTTACCATCAAAGAACCTCCGGCGCTAAGGAAACTATCTTCATAAAACGCTTGGCCCGCAATTCTCTAGTTACAGGGCCAAAAATACGGGTCCCTATTGGTTCATTCTGATTATTAATTAATACAGCAGCGTTACGATCAAACCGTATCGCTGAACCATCAACCCTCCTAATCTCCTTCGACGTACGAACAATCACAGCTCTCAGGACTTCTCCCTTCTTCACGCGTCCACGGGGAATTGCCTCCTTCACCGAAACGACTATTACATCTCCGACACCGGCCACTTTCCGCTTTGAACCGCCCAGCACTTTTATACATTGGACTCGCCGCGCCCCCGAATTATCGGCAACATCAAGATTAGACTGCATCTGGATCATAGCAAGATTCCCGTATCAAACATCATTCCTAGTTAGCTGACTCTATTACTTCCCAAGTTTTAGTTTTAGACTTGGGGGCACATTCTCGGATTTTGACAGTCTCGCCAAACTTGCAACTATTGTTTTCATCATGAGCTGTGAATTTTTTTGATCGTTTTATAATTTTCTTATAGACGGGATGCGTTATGCGTCTCTCCACATTTACGATAACCGTCTTATGACCTTTATCGCTTACAACTATCCCCTGTAACTCTCGTCTCGGCATTCTATTTCGCTCCTAACTTTTTTCAATCTTTAATCTACGAATTAGGCAGTGATTTGTGCCATTTTTTCTGACAAAATCAACTTGGTCCTCGCAATATCACGTCTTATTTTTCTAACTTGTGCTGTATTCTCCAACTGTCCACTAGCTCTCTGAAACCGCAAATTAAACTGTTCTTTTCGAAGCTCCGATAACTGACCCTGCAGTTCATCAGTCGTTTTAGTTCTAAAGTCGGTCGCTACTTTCTTAGCCATGGTAAACTCCTAAACTTATTCCCCGCCCATTCGTGCTATAAATCGAGTGTCGACGGGAAGCTTGGCGGAAGCCAAGGTAAACGCCTGCCTTGCTAACTCTCTTGGCACACCATCAAGTTCAAACATTATGCGGCCGGGCTTTACTCTGCAAACCCAGAACTCAGGCGTCCCCTTACCCTTACCCATTCGAACTTCGGCCGGCTTACTCGAAACAGGTACATCCGGGAACACTCGTATCCATACTCGGCCTGCACGACGTATGTGCCGCGTAATAGCCCGCCTTGCAGCCTCTATCTGCCTAGCAGTTACCCGTGCGGGAGTTAAAGCCTTTAACCCATAAGCTCCAAAATTCAGCTGCGTTCCGCCCTTGGCATTTCCGTGAATTCGCCCTTTATGTGCTTTTCGAAATTTTGAACGTTTAGGACTGAGCATTTTAATTTTTCCTTTTCATATCATGACTCAACGTTGAGCACTTCCAGGTTGAAGTTCAGCCATACGCTTATCTTGGGCCATAGGATCATGTGCCATTATTTCCCCCTTGAACACCCACACTTTGACCCCACAGGCGCCATAAGTTGTCTGGGCGGTAGCTTCGCCGTAGTCAATTTCTGCTCTTAGTGTATGGAGAGGCACTCTCCCCTCTCTATACCATTCCGTTCGAGCAATCTCTGCCCCACCCAGTCTACCACTGCAATTGATACGGATACCTAGAGCGCCTAAACGCATCGCTGACTGAACTGCACGTTTCATGGCCCTCCTAAACGCCACGCGGCGACTTAATTGTTGAGCCACATTATCTGCGATCAAGTTAGCATCTATTTCTGGCTTCCTAATTTCAACTATATTCAAGTTCACATCCGTTTCGGTCATAACCGAGAGTTCTGATCTCAACTTTTCTATATCTCCGCCCTTCTTTCCAATAACTACTCCCGGGCGGGCAGTGTAAATGGTAACTTTTGCATTCTTAGCCGGACGCTCTATCACTATACGGCTCACTCCCGCTTGTTGCAGACGCTTCTTTAGATAACTTCTAACTCGTAGGTCTTGATGCAACAAATCTGCGTATGTTTTGGCAGCAAACCAGCGTGAATCCCAGGTCCGATTTATACCAAGTCTAAGGCCAATTGGATTAACTTTATGTCCCATTATGCGGTCTCCTGGCGTTCGCTAACTATCACTGTCAGATGAGAAAAGGGTTTCCTTAATCTACCTGTCCGGCCGCGTGCTCTTGGACGGAACCTTCGCATAGTCAATGCCTTACCAACCGATGCCTCCTTAATAAATAAGCGATCCACATCAAGTTGGTGGTTATTCTCAGCGTTAGCCACGGCCGATTCAACTGTCTTCTTAACATCGTTACTAATTCGTCGTCGTGAAAAAGTTAAAGCTGCGAGCGCTTTTTCAACATCTAAACCTCTTATCATTGTGGCAACTAAATTTAATTTTTGCGGACTAACACGCAAGTTTCGAAGCACAGCGTGCGCTTCTGTCTCGCCAACCCTACGTCCTGCCGAAGTCTTGCTCATCTTGATCAATCCTACTCTTAACGCCGCGCTTTTTTATCAGCCGCGTGCCCAAAATACGTGCGAGTTGGTGCGAATTCACCAAATTTATGCCCAACCATATGCTCAGTTATCAACACAGGGACAAACTTTTGACCATTGTGCACGCCAAACGTCAGACCCACAAACTGCGGCATTATAGTGGACCGCCGCGACCAAATTCTTATTACCTCATTCCGACCCGATTCCAATGCAGCCTCTGCTTTTTTTAGCAGGTATCCATCAACAAACGGGCCTTTCCATACAGAGCGAGCCACTATATCAATCTCCTCTTATTTACGACGTCGGCGAACTATCAACCGATCCGTTTTCTTATTATTACGGGTCCTCTTTCCTTTGGTAGGGACGCCCCAAGGGGTAACAGGATGTCGTCCACCTGATGTTCTGCCTTCTCCTCCACCATGTGGATGATCGATCGGATTCATAACCACCCCTCTTACCACAGGCCTCCGCCCAAGCCATCGTTTTCGGCCTGCTTTTCCCAAATTGATGTTTTTTTGGTCCGGATTTGAAACAGCCCCGATGGAAGCCATACATTCGGCCCTAACCCTGCGTACCTCTCCAGATGTCAAGCGGAGAAGAGCATAACCCGCTTCTCTACCCACCAATTGAACGTACGTCCCCGCAGACCTTGCCAACTGACCACCTTTCAACGGCTTTAGCTCCACGTTATGTATTATGGTACCGATTGGAATATTACCAAGCGGCATAGCATTCCCCGGTTTAACATCTGCTTGTTCGGAAGCAATAACTTCATCGCCAACCCCAAGCCTTTGTGGTGCCAATATATAGGAGTATTCGCCGTCCTCATAAGCAATCAGTGCAATGAAAGCAGTCCGGTTTGGGTCGTACTCCAGACGTTCGACTTTACCTACTACGTCATATTTTCGACGATGGAAATCTACAGTCCTATAACTGCGCTTATGTCCGCCGCCCCGGTGCCACATCGTTATGCGGCCCGCATTATTCCTTCCTCCAGATTTAGTTAATCCCCGAGTCAGTTTTTTTATCGGCTTGCCCTTCCAAAGATCCGAACGATCAACGGTGACAAGCTGCCGTTGAGAGGGCGTGGTTGGGTTATAATGTTTCAAAGCCATCTAATTAGATCCCTTGGCTAACATCGACGTCATTCCCGTCTTCGAAAGTAACAACCGCTTTTTTATAGTCGGACCTTCTTCCTAATCGTCCTCTAAATCGTTTTACTTTTCCTTTTTGCCGTAATGTGTTTACCGCACTAACCTTTCGATCAAACAACTGCTCAACGGCCACCTTTATCTCTGGTTTTGTGGCCAATAGATCTACCAGAAAGGTAACCTGGCCATACTGTGATCCCAACGTACTTTTCTCCGTGACCACAGGCTGACGAATAATCTCGTACATGCGCTCTCGGGTCATCTTCACCTGGCCAGCATTATAAGGTCTGATACTCATTTTAGCCTCTCCTCCAGATGTTGAACCGCATCTCGACTCAAAACTAAAGTATCTCGCCGCAATATATCGTATACATTAGCCCCTACACATGGCAGCACGTCGCACTGGGGGATATTTTTCACGGCCCTTGTGAAAGCGATATTACAATCCGGACCATCTATAAAAAGAGCCGACGTCAGGCCTAGCTTAGAAAGTTTTCCGATTAAATCTTTAGTTTTTCCAGTACTATCAATCTTATCTATTATTATTAACTTTCCGGTTGCTCGTTTCGAAGAAAGAGCACACTTTAAGGCGAGTTTCCTTACTTTCTTAGGCAAGGCATGCGCGTGGCTTCTCACAACTGGTCCATGAGCTGTCGCGCCACCACGGAATTGCACAGCACGTGTTGTTCCTTGACGGGCCCGACCTGTGCCTTTTTGACGAAACGGTTTAGCCGTGGTGCCACTGATATCACCCACTAACTTTACTTTATGTGTTCCCAATCGACGTTTAGCTAGTTGCCAATTGACGGCCCGAGTTAAAATATCTTGCCTTGCTTCCACCCCAAAGATCGCGTCACTAAGCTCTATTTCGCCCGTGTCCTTGTTCTCTAAGTTCTTAACTGGACACTTCATCGTCTTCACCCTTTTTTTTACTGCTTTCAGACGCTACTTCTTCAGAATTCTCTATCTTGCCCTCTACATCATTGTCAGATTCTTCCGCGGCAATCTGCTCCGGCTCTAGGTTAACTTCATCCAGCGTTTCATCCTTCATATCCGTCTTATTATTTTCTTCTGTTTCAGACTGTTCGACAGTTCCGGTATTTAACGATGCAGGGTAGGGAGCCTTTTCGGGAACACTCGCCTTTATAGCGTCTTTTACTAATACGTATGAACCCTTCGAACCGGGGACAGCACCCTTTACGAGGATGATACCGTTTTCCACATCTGTTGATATTATTGTAAGATTCTGTGCTGTAATGCGAGCATCACCCATGTGACCCGCCATCTTTTTGCCTTTCCACACCTTGCCCGGATCCTGGCTATTGCCAGTTGAGCCGTGTGACCTATGCGAAACAGACACCCCATGAGAGGCTCTGAGGCCATGAAAGTTGTGGCGCTTCATTGCTCCAGCAAACCCCTTACCAATGGAGGTGCCCACGACATCAACCTTTTGACCTTCTATAAAATGATCCACCAATATTTCCGATCCAACATCTACCAGAGCATCTGCACTAACTCTAAACTCAGCCAATCTTTGCTTGGGCTCTACTTCCGCCTTTGCAAAATGACCACGCATTTGCTTGGATACACGCTTTACTTTTGCGGTCCCTACTCCCAATTGAAGGGCATTATACCCATCCTTTTCCTCGGATTTCTGAGCCAGCACCTGACAATTATCTACCTTCAACACGGTTACCGGAACATGCTGACCATCTGCATCAAAAACGCGTGTCATCCCCATCTTAAGAGCAATCATTCCAGAACGCATCTATCCCCTCCGCACCTAGAGCTTGATCTCGACATCGACACCTGCCGCCAAATCGAGCTTCATAAGTGCATCAACAGTCTGCGGTGTGGGATCAATTATATCTAACAATCTTTTATGAGTTCGAATCTCAAATTGTTCTCGGCTCTTCTTATCTACATGAGGACCTCGGAGTATAGTGAATTTTTGTATTCTATTGGGCAAAGGTATAGGCCCACGGACTTGGGCCCCAGTCCGCTTAGCTGTATTAACAATTTCTCCGGTTGATTGATCTAAAACTCGATGATCAAACGCCTTAAGACGTATTCTAATATTTTGACTATCCATAAGCCCGTTCCCTAAACGAATCCAAGTCCCAAAACACTTCTATCCATTTTTATTTCCATATTCCAAACTTAACTTACTCTATTACTTTGGAAACAACTCCAGCACCAACCGTTCGACCACCCTCACGGATAGCAAAACGCAACCCTTCATCCATAGCTATGGGTGCAATCAGATTAACTTCCATAGAAATATTATCACCAGGCATTACCATTTCAGTGCCGTCCGGTAAAACTACCGAACCCGTCACATCCGTGGTACGAAAGTAAAACTGAGGCCTATAGTTGGAAAAAAACGGTGTATGCCGACCGCCTTCTTCTTTAGTCAGAATATAAGCCTCACAGGAAAATTTAGTGTGAGGACTGATAGATCCTGGAGCAGCTATAACCTGTCCACGCTCCACATCATCGCGATTTATGCCACGCAGTAATAATCCGACATTGTCACCGGCTTCACCTTGATCCAGCAACTTACGAAACATCTCGACTCCTGTACAAACTGACTTACCCGTCTCACGAATGC
The DNA here is from genome assembly GCA_964342575.1 of uncultured Nisaea sp. GTDB lineage: Bacteria > Pseudomonadota > Alphaproteobacteria > Thalassobaculales > Thalassobaculaceae. The sequence continues at coordinate 29,692 of CAYFGZ010000015.1, forward strand.
CAATTATCTCAACAGGATCGTTAACATTAATCACACCCGTTTCAACACGCCCCGTAACAACCGTTCCACGGCCAGAGATTGAGAACACGTCTTCAATAGGCATCAAGAACGGCTGATCTTTCGGACGGTCCGGCTGAGGAATATATTCATCAACCGCAGACATTAACTCCATAATGGAATTCTGCCCCGTAGTAGCATCTGAATCTTCTATGGCGGCTAGCGCAGATCCTTTTATTATTGGAATATCGTCACCTGGAAAATCATAAGAAGAAAGCAGTTCTCTAACCTCTAACTCAACGAGTTCTAACAATTCTTCATCATCTACTTGGTCAACCTTATTCATGAAAACAACAAGTGCAGGAACACCAACCTGACGAGCAAGAAGAATGTGTTCCCTAGTTTGTGGCATAGGGCCATCAGCCGCAGAGACAACTAGTATGGCACCGTCCATCTGAGCCGCACCTGTGATCATATTTTTTACGTAGTCGGCATGACCAGGACAATCTACGTGAGCATAGTGACGTCCCTCCGTCTCATACTCAACGTGCGCAGTCGATATGGTTATACCGCGTGCCTTTTCCTCAGGGGCTTTGTCTATCTGATCATAAGCCGTGTAGTCTGCCCCTCCAGCCTCTGCCAAAATTTTAGTAATAGCCGCCGTTAAAGTCGTTTTACCATGATCAACATGACCTATCGTGCCAATGTTGCAATGAGGCTTGTTGCGCTCAAATTTTTCTTTCGCCATCGCAAAATACTCCGTTTAGAAACTCTAGTTTAAGTAGAGGTGTAATCCCCATCAAATTATAATGTATCAAGCCAGCTTCGCAGTTACCTCGTCGGCCACTGCCTGCGGGACTTGTTCGTAGTGATCAAAATGCATCGTATACTGTGATCGCCCCTGGCTCATCGAGCGGAGGGTATTTACGTATCCAAACATGTTCGCCAGCGGGACCATTGCAGCAATGACCCGTGCGTTACCCCGCTGATCCATTCCCGATACGTTTCCTCGTCTACTATTTAGGTCTCCGATTATGTCTCCCATATACTCTTCAGGAGTAACCACCTCAACGCGCATAATTGGCTCTAATAGCCGCGGTCCAGCCTTCGGGACCCCTTCACGAAATGCGGCCCTAGCTGCTATTTCAAATGCCATAACGCTAGAATCCACATCATGGCTCGCTCCATCTACCAAGGTAACTTTAAAATCGATTAACGGGAACCCAGCCACCACCCCAGATTCTTTTGAAGTATCCAAACCCTTTTCAACCCCTGGGACATATTCTTTAGGGACAGACCCACCGACAACCTTATTTTCAAATTCGAAGCCTGAACCAGCAGGAAGCGGTTCAAAAATGAGTTTAAGTCTAGCAAATTGCCCGGACCCCCCCGTTTGCTTTTTATGTGTATAATCGATTTCAGCTGATTGAGTAATTGTTTCTCGATAGGCAACCTGCGGTGCACCTACGTTCGCATCGACTTTAAATTCCCTACGCATACGATCCACCAAAATTTCTAGGTGCAGTTCCCCCATTCCTTTAATAACAGTCTGCCCGCTTTCATAATCTGAAGTCACTCTGAACGATGGATCCTCAGCAGCCAGCCGAGCCAAAGCTGTTCCCATTTTTTCCTGATCTGTCTTCGTTTTTGGCTCCACAGCCACCTCTATGACGGGATCAGGAAATTCCATTCTCTCCAGAACAACTTGAGCCTGAGAGTCGCACAGGGTATCACCAGTAGTGGTATCCTTCAGACCGGCTAACGCAACTATGTCCCCAGCCCTCGCTTCCTTTATATCTTCCCTACTATTTGCATGCATTAATAGCATCCGACCAATACGTTCTTTTTTATCTTTCACTGTATTGGTGACAGTTGTACCGGCCTGCAAAATGCCTGAGTAAACGCGAAGAAACGTTAGTGAACCAACAAACGGATCATTCATAATTTTAAAAGCTAGACCAGAAAACGGCGCGGCATCATCACTTTCGCGAGTAACCTCTTCTTCAGAATCTGGCATAACACCTTTAACGCTTTCGACATCAGTCGGAGAGGGCAAATATTCGACCACGGCATCAAGTAACGGCTGCACGCCCTTATTCTTAAATGCCGAACCGCAAAGAACTGGCACAAAAGCGGCAGATATCGTGCCTTGCCGTATACAGGCCTTGAGAGTCTCTACTGATGGTTCATCGCCGTCCAAATAGGCCTCAAGAGCCGTTTCATCCTGCTCAACTGCAAGCTCTACCAGTGTAGAACGATACTCGGTTGCTTGTTGCAACATATCGTCGGGTATCTCAACAATCTCAAACTCTGCGCCAAGACTCTCATCCAGCCATCGGATTGCCTTCATGGAAATTAAATCAACAATACCTACAAAATCGGCCTCGCTACCGATTGGAAGCTGCGTTACTAAAGGCACCGCACCAAGTCTATCAACTATCATGGAAACACAACGAAAAAAATCGGCCCCAATCCTATCCATTTTATTTACAAAACAGACACGTGGCACTCCATACTTATCAGCTTGGCGCCACACCGTCTCTGACTGTGGCTCAACACCCGCAACCGAGTCAAAGACAGCTACAGCACCATCGAGGACCCGCAAAGCTCGCTCCACCTCAATCGTGAAATCGACGTGGCCCGGGGTATCTATTATATTGATTTGGTGCTCGTTCCAATGACAAGTTGTGGCGGCAGAAGTAATGGTAATCCCGCGTTCCTGTTCTTGCTCCATCCAGTCCATCGTCGCATTGCCATCGTGGACCTCACCGATTTTGTAAGAACGCCCTGTATAGTAGAGCACCCTCTCTGTTGTCGTCGTCTTTCCCGCATCGATATGGGCCATTATCCCAATATTTCTATAACGATCAAGTGAATACGTTCTGCTCATATCAATTATCCATTACGTTACCAACGATAATGAGAAAAGGCCTTATTAGCCTCGGCCATTTTATGCGTATCTTCCCGCTTTTTTACAGCCGATCCCCTACTATTTACCGCATCGAGAATCTCTCCCGACAATCTATCTACCATCGTATTTTCCGATCGCTTCCTGGCCGCATCTATAGTCCACCTTATAGCCAGTGCCTGTGCCCTATCATTCCTAACCTCAACCGGCACCTGATAGGTTGCACCACCTACTCGCCGGGACCGAACTTCAACTGTAGGTTTGATATTGTCGAGCGCCTCGTGAAAAACTGTTATTGGTTGCTGACCTGTGCGCTCTTCAATCCTATCAAACGCGCCATATACTATGGTCTCCGCAACGGATCTTTTACCATCATACATCAGGCAGCTCATAAACTTACTAACCGTCAAATCTTTGTATTTTGCATCCGGCAACACACTTCTTTTTTCCGCGCGATGACGTCTAGACATTGTATTTCCTTAAATCAATCAAAAACATTTTTTGTCGGCCTTAAACTAACATATAGCCATGCAACCAACCGTCCTTTTTCTTTCTAGCCTCTTGATCCCAACTGCCAACTCAATCTATTTGGGGACACAACAAAAAAAACGCGCGAAACACACGTGCATCAACTTCCCTCTACTAAACACGTTTGTTTCGCTACTGGGGCCATATTGGGCCCACCGAGAACTCTATCTCAATCCCCGATCCCTGGTTTACCCCCCCTGGTGCTAAAATAGCTCCGTGCAGAGGTACTACAGACATCTTTAAAGTTGCCGGATACTATTCACCAGCTCTCTATCGGTCAAGTCAAGAGTTCAAAGAATTTTAATATACACGCTTAAATGTCGTTTTAGTCCTAGTAATGCGTATTTAGCCCTTTATTTGTAATTATATTACTCAATTTTATTATTTATCTGGGATTACGGCTCTGCTCCATCAACAATACTTTGCAATTATCTTAGACTAGACAGCTCAACCGGTTATTCTCGATCGACTAGACTAGAACTGGTATCGTTCGCAATAACAATACGGTTTTACTCAGCGGCACTGACCTGATCTTCAGAAACTTCCTCGGTTACAGGAATTCTAGATGCTTCTTCCAAAGCTAATTCCCTATCACGATCAGCAGCCACACGCTTGAAACGGTTCATAACACTACCAGTACCTGCAGGTACTAGTCGGCCAACGATCACATTTTCCTTTAATCCATCCAAGTTATCAACTTTTCCAGATACTGCTGCTTCGGTTAAAACTCTTGTTGTTTCTTGAAAAGAAGCAGCAGAAATAAAAGATTTAGTTTGCAGAGATGCCTTCGTTATCCCTTGTAAAACAGGTTTTGCTTCCGCCAGGGCTAATCCTTGTGACTTAGCCTTCTCGTTTGCTAACTCAAACTCTTCCTTATCTACCGTTTCTCCCACCAATAAAGTAGTTTCGCCTCCATCCTCTATCTCAACTTTCTGCAGCATCTGACGAACAATTACTTCTATATGTTTATCATTTATCTTTACACCCTGGAGGCGGTATACATCTTGTACTTCATTTATTAGATAGTTGGCTAGTTCTTCAACCCCTAGAATATTCAGGATATCGTGTGGAACCGGATTTCCGTCCATTAGCAAATCGCCAACTTGTACGTAATCCCCCTCTTGGACCGCCAAATGTTTCCCTTTAGGGATAAGATACTCTACAACGTTTGCGTCTTCATCAGAAGGAACGACGTTCACTCTGCGCTTCGTCTTGTAGTCTCGGCCAAATTCCACCCTGCCCTCTGATTCACTTATAATAGCGTAATCTTTCGGCTTTCTGGCCTCAAATAACTCCGCCACCCTAGGCAATCCGCCCGTTATATCTCTCGTTTTTGTGGACTCTCGGGGTATACGAGCCAATACATCACCGGCCTGAACCTTTGCCGCATTTTCCACTGAAAGGATGGCATCAACTGACATAAAGTAACGAGCCTCTAGACCATTAGCCAATTCGATTACCTCTCCTGAATCATCTCGGAGTGTAATGCGTGGCCTCAACTCCGCGCCTTTGGGCTGCTGTTTCCAATCAAAAACCACTCGAGAAGCTATACCGGTACCTTCATCAATCACCTCCCTCATAGATACACCGTCCACCAGATCTACGTAGTGCGCCGTCCCCTCTTTTTCGGTAATAATAGGGATGGTATATGGGTCCCATTCAGCCAAAGTTTGTCCCTGGGCCACCTCATCTCCTTCGTCCACAAGGAGTCTGGACCCATAGGGAATTCTATGCCTTGCTCGCTCCCGTCCTTCATCATCTATAAGGATAGCTTCCATATTTCGGCTCATAACAATGAGTGAATTGGATGAATTTTTAACCACATTCCTATTAAGTAATTTTGCTTTAGCCGTAAATGCCGCCTCTATACTGGATTGTTCAGCACCCCGCTGAGCCGCACCACCAATGTGAAAAGTTCTCATGGTCAGTTGGGTTCCTGGTTCTCCAATTGATTGCGCCGCTATAACCCCCACAGCTTCTCCAACATTAACAGCCGTTCCTCTAGCCAAATCCCGGCCATAACACGCCCCGCATACACCTGTTTTGGAATCACATGTCAAGACGGACCGTATCGAGACTTCTTCTATCCCAGCTAGATCAATAGAATCCACAGCCTCTTCGTCGATAATATGTCCGGCTAGAGTTATAATATCCCCAGTCAATGGACTTTTAATATCGTCCACGGCGCTGCGCCCTAGTATCCTTTCAGATAAGGGATCCACGATTTCGCCATCTTCCACAACAGCTTTAACGTTTAAGCCGCGGCTGGCCCCACAGTCTTCCTCTGTTATTATACAGTCCTGGGCAACATCAACGAGCCGACGGGTTAAGTATCCAGAATTTGCAGTTTTCAGAGCTGTATCCGCTAATCCCTTTCGTGCACCATGCGTTGAATTAAAATATTCTAAGACCGTCAGTCCTTCCTTGAAATTAGATATAATTGGAGTTTCTATTATCTCGCCAGAAGGTTTAGCCATCAAACCACGCATACCTGCTAGCTGCTTAATTTGAGCGGGCGACCCCCGAGCCCCAGAGTGAGCCATCATCCAAACGGCATTAACATCCTTGCCTTCTTGGGGACTCATAATACGTCCCATCATTTCCTCTGCCACCTGGTCAGTGCATCTCGACCAAACGTCAACCACCTTATTGTACTTTTCACCTTGTGTAATCAAGCCATCTAGGTATTGTTGTTCAAACTCCTTGACCTGCTGACTGGCTTCATCCACCAGGCCATTTTTTGCGTCGGGTATAATTAGATCATCCTTGCCAAATGAAATTCCAGCTGTACATGCTTGACTGAATCCCAGAGCCATCACTCGGTCCGCAAATATAACGGTCTCCTTTTGGCCACAGTGTCTGTACACGTTATCTATAACATTAGAAACTTCTTTTTTTGTCATCAGCTTGTTTATTGTTTCAAATGTTACCCGCGCACTTTCAGGCAGAAACTGGGCTAATCTAAGGCGCCCAGGGGTTGAGTCAACAATCTTCCGGACTCTGTTGCCTTCCTCGTCAAATGTATCAATCCGAGCCTTCACTTTCGCATGCAAGTGAACAGCTCCACTATTTAACGCATGTTCCATCTCTGACAAGTCAGCAAAAACAAGCCCTTCGCCCAGCATGTTGGAGCGTTCCATCGTCAAATAATATAAACCAAGAATTATATCTTGTGACGGAACAATTATCGGTTTCCCATTTGCTGGACTCAAAATGTTGTTAGTTGACATCATTAAAACTCTAGCTTCGAGTTGAGCCTCTAAAGATAAAGGCACGTGAACTGCCATCTGATCTCCATCAAAGTCTGCATTGAACGCCGTGCAGACAAGTGGATGCAGTTGTATAGCCTTTCCTTCGATAAGAACGGGCTCAAATGCCTGGATACCAAGCCTATGCAACGTCGGCGCTCGATTTAAAAGGACGGGGTGTTCTCGGATAACTTCTTCCAAAATATCCCAAACCTCGGGCCGTTCTTTTTCTACCATCCTTTTTGCCGCCTTGATTGTGGTGGCCATGCCATAAAGTTCTAGCTTCGAATATATAAATGGCTTGAATAATTCGAGTGCCATCTTCTTTGGAAGCCCGCATTGATGTAGTTTCAGCTCAGGTCCCACCACAATGACCGAGCGACCCGAGTAATCGACTCTTTTACCCAGTAAATTTTGCCTAAATCTTCCTTGTTTACCCTTCAACATATCTGAAAGGGATTTTAGCGGTCTCTTATTTGCCCCCGTAATTACTCGACCTCTGCGGCCATTATCGAACAGCGCATCCACAGATTCCTGCAACATTCTTTTTTCATTTCTAACGATGATATCAGGTGCCCTCAATTCGATCAGTCTTTTGAGTCTATTGTTTCTATTAATTACCCTTCTATATAAATCGTTGAGATCAGAAGTCGCAAATCTCCCTCCATCAAGCGGCACCAGGGGCCTTAATTCAGGCGGAATAACAGGAACTACATCTAAAATCATCCACTCGGGACGGCAACCTGATTCCATAAACGCTTCAATTAATTTTAGACGCTTAACGTATTTCTTCCGCTTCATCTCAGACCCCGTGGTTCTGAGACCTTCCCTAATTTCTACAACTTCTTGCTCCAAATCTAGGTCGCAGAGCATTTCCTTTAGCGCTTCGGCACCAATCGAAGCCCTGAAAGTATCCTCCCCGAATTCGTCCATTGCATCAAAATATTCATCCTCTGACATCAACTGTCTGCGAGCCAGCGATGTGAACCCCTCGTCCAAGACGACAAAGCTCTCAAAATACAGAATCCTTTCGAGCTCTTTAAGAGTCATATCAAGAAGAAGTCCTATTCTGCTGGGAAGCGACTTTAAAAACCAGATATGTGCCACGGGAGAGGCCAACTCAATATGGCCCATGCGTTCTCTTCGAACCTTACTTAGAGTAACCTCCACACCACATTTTTCGCAGATTATCCCCCTATATTTCATTCGCTTATACTTTCCGCACAAGCATTCGTAGTCCTTTACCGGACCAAAAATTCGGGCACAAAAAAGTCCATCTCGTTCCGGTTTAAATGTACGGTAATTAATTGTCTCCGGCTTCTTAATTTCACCGAAAGACCAGGAATGAATCCGCTCTGGACTGGCTATCGAAATTTTAATTTGATCGAAGCTCTCCGTTCCGCTTGGTTGTCCAAATATATTAACTAAGTCGTTCATGTAAGATTCTCCCTGCGTTCATTCACGCTGTGATCTTGCTGGCGCAGATAATTTTCACCAATGTTTAATCTTTTAACAAAATTTCAGGCAACCATAATTTCATATTTTCCAAATAGCATTTTGACGATCATAGCTGCTGTTGATCCAAATCTACATTCAAACCCAAGGAACGCAGTTCCTTGATTAAAACGTTAAACGATTCCGGAATTCCAGCTTCAAAGTTATCGTCCCCTCTAACTACAGCCTCATACACTTTGGTTCGGCCGGAAACGTCGTCAGATTTAACGGTCAACATTTCTTGTAAAGTGTACGCAGCTCCATAAGCTTCCAACGCCCACACTTCCATCTCTCCGAATCTTTGCCCGCCAAACTGAGCCTTACCTCCTAATGGTTGTTGCGTCACCAAACTATAAGGGCCAATAGATCGCGCATGTATCTTATCGTCGACTAGATGATGTAATTTTAACATATAAATGTATCCGACGGTAACTTTTCGCTCGAACGCTTCCCCTGTTCGACCATCTATCAATGTAACCTGACCGGTAGAGTCTAGCCCCGCCCGCTCAAGCATATCAACAACATCTTCTTCCCGAGCACCATCAAAAACGGGAGTTCCCATCGGAACACCACTTGTCAGGTTCGCAGCCAGTTCAGTAATTTCGACATCGTCGAGAGGTTCTATCTGGGTTTTATATTGCTGTTCCCCATATATCCCCTTCAAGGTGCCCCTCAAATGATTGCAATCTAAATTATCAGCAATTTGATCTAGCATCGTTGAGATTTGCCGGCCCAATCCATGGGAAGCCCAACCCAGATGTGTTTCAAGTATTTGTCCAACATTCATTCTTGATGGCACACCCAGTGGATTCAGCACAATATCTACGGGAGTTCCGTCTTCTAAATAGGGCATATCCTCTATAGGAGCTATCTTTGATATCACTCCTTTATTTCCATGACGACCAGCCATCTTATCACCTGGCTGGAGCTTGCGTTTCACGGCCACGAATACCTTCACCATTTTCATCACACCAGGGGGAAGTTCATCGCCTCGTTGCAATTTTTCAACTTTATTGTCAAAACGATCCTGTAACTGCTCCATGGCTTTATCAAATTCGCCTGTTACCCCCTCAATATACTCCATCCGTTTGTTGTTCTTAAGTACAAACTGTCGCCACTGACCAGGCGTAAAATCATCGAGCACTTCTTCTGTAAGTACCGTACCGGGTTTAAAACCTTTGGGTCCTGAACTCGCTTTCTGTTTAAGTAGCTGTTCTTTCAACCTATCATGAAAACCACTCTCCAAAATAGCACGTTCATCGTCCCGGTCTTTCGCCAGGCGCTCTATTTCCGTTCTTTCTATTGCTTGCGAGCGCTCATCCTTGTCAACCCCGCGTCGAGAAAACACCCGCACCTCGACAACAGTTCCCGCGCCCCCGGGAGGCACTTTCAGAGATGTATCTCTTACATCTGACGCCTTCTCCCCGAAGATAGCGCGTAGCAGTTTTTCTTCCGGCGTCATGGGTGATTCTCCCTTGGGAGTCACCTTACCTACCAGAATATCGCCCGGATTCACTTCTGCACCGATATAGACGATGCCGGCTTCATCTAGATTCTTCAGAGTTTCCTCACCTATATTAGGTATATCCCTAGTTATTTCTTCCTGACCCAGCTTCGTGTCTCGAGCCATAATTTCATATTCTTCAATGTGGATCGATGTAAATACATCTTCCCGTACTATTCTCTCGGAGATCAAGATAGAGTCTTCGAAATTGTACCCATTCCAAGGCATAAACGCTACCAACACATTACGACCCAGAGCCAACTCACCAAGGTCTGTAGATGGTCCGTCAGCGATGATATCACCTGCCTTTACTAGATTTCCCACCGCCACTAAAGGCCGTTGGTTTATACATGTATTTTGATTCGATCGCTGATATTTAAGAAGACTGTATATGTCCACATTGGATTCTGTACTTTCAACTTGATCGGTCGCTCTTATTACTATTCTCTGCGCATCCACCTGATCAACAATACCTGAACGCTTTGCTATAATAACTACGCCTGAATCTCTTGCAACAATCGATTCCATTCCCGTTCCCACGTATGGAGCTTCCGATTTTACCAAGGGAACAGCCTGACGTTGCATATTTGAACCCATTAGAGCTCGATTCGCATCATCATTTTCTAGAAATGGAATCAACGCCGCAGCCACAGAAACTAATTGTTTGGGCGATACATCTATCAGATCAATATCCTCTGGCCTTGCTAATCCAAAATCACCTTGACGTCTAACAGGCACCAACTCTTCTATGAATTTATTTTTCTTATCAAGTTGGGCATTAGCCTGAGCTATTATATATCGCCCTTCCTCCATAGCTGATATGTAACGCACTTCGTCCTTGACTCGACCATCTACGACAGCCCGGTAGGGAGTTTCTATAAAACCATATTGATTGACCCTTGCATAAGTCGCTAAAGAATTTATTAGACCAATATTCGGACCCTCTGGCGTTTCTATCGGGCATATTCGTCCATAATGCGTTGGGTGAACATCTCTAACCTCAAACCCTGCCCGTTCTCTGGTGAGTCCTCCGGGCCCCAAAGCCGAAAGCCTCCTTTTATGTGTAATTTCAGATAGCGGGTTAGTTTGATCCATGAATTGAGATAACTGTGAAGATCCAAAGAATTCTCGGACAGCAGCTGCTGCTGGTTTTGCGTTTATCAGATCGTGGGGCATTACAGTATCTATCTCTACCGAACTCATTCTTTCACGAATAGCTCGTTCCATTCGCAAAAGTCCTACACGATATTGATTCTCCATTAATTCGCCAACGGAGCGAACACGCCGATTCCCAAGATGGTCTATATCGTCAATTTCCCCCTTGCCATCTTTAAGGTCTGTCAAAATACGCATGATTTCAAGAATATCATTTTTCCTCAGCGTTCGGACGTTATCGTCTACTTCTTGTCCTAATCTAGCATTCATTTTGACGCGACCTACCGACGATAGATCATAACGTTCTGAATCAAAAAATAGACCTGAAAATAAGGCTTCTGCCGTTTCTAAAGTTGGCGGCTCACCAGGCCGCATGACCCTATAGATGTCGACCAAAGCTTCGTCTCTGTTAGTGTTCTTGTCGGCCATCAGAGTATTTCGCATGTAGGCGCCTACATTGGTGTGATCTATGGCCAATAAGGAAACTTCTTTTACTTTATTTTCAGATAAAAGCTCTAGAATATCAGAAGTTATTTCGGCACCGGCCTCAAAATAAACTTCTCCGGTGGCCTCATCTACAACATCGTTTGCCGAATACTGGCCAATAAGCTCATCATCGTCCACGAATATTTCCTTCAGTCCGCCTTCAACAAGCTCTTTAATCCGTCGTTGTGTCAACTTGTCACCAGCTTTGGCGACAGCCTTACGCTTTTTAACGTCGATAAGATCGTTAACCAGTTTTTGACCACGAAACCGTTCCGTTTCAAATGCCGTTCGCCAGCCCTTTTTTTCGCGAGTATATGCTTTGGTATCATAGAAAAAGTGCAAAATCTCTTCGAATGTCATTCCATAAACTTTGTTACGTTCTAGTTCTTCTCCTTTCGCTGTGCACTTTTCAACATAATCGATGCAATCATCACTCAATAAAGCCAACAAAAGGGTACTAGCCGGTAATTTTCGCCTTCTATCGATGCGAACGTATAAAATATCCTTAGCATCGAATTCAAAATCCAGCCAAGATCCCCTGTAGGGAATCACCCGCGCAGCAAAAAGGTATTTACCCGAAGAATGGGTTTTTCCTTTATCGTGGTCAAAAAAGACGCCCGGAGACCTGTGCATTTGAGATACTATCACTCTTTCCGTACCATTAATGACGAAAGTACCATTTTCGGTCATAAGGGGCATATCCCCCATGTAAACTTCTTGCTCTTTGATGTCCCTAATAGAGCGGGCTCCAGTAATTTCGTCTACATCCCACACCACTAAACGAAGGGTGACCTTTAGAGGGGCGGCGAAAGTTAGACCCCGTTGCTGACATTCGTCTACATCGAATTTTGGCTGCTCCAGTTCGTAGCGAACAAACTCTAACATTGACGTTTCCGAAAAATCCCGAATTGGAAAAACAGTCCTAAAGACTTCCTGAAGCCCCACACTCTCTCTTTCTTCCAAAGGTATATCCATCTGCAAGAAGTGATCATAAGAACTTTTTTGGACCTCTATTAAGTTTGGCATCGGTGCTACTTCAGTGATCCTTCCAAAAGACTTTCGAACTCGCTTTCGGCTAGTCAAAGATCCTACGGACGTTATGGACATATTAAGACCCCGTTCTGGTTAAAATATCTTCTATTGAAACTACAAAACCGTTTTATTGTCGATTGAGAACTAAGCACTTTAAACCGAGCCTCCAACAATAAATCCGACCAATTGATAACAAGTCAACAGCTGAAACCCCTAGGAATTTGCAACAGTGTGGCCATTAAAGGATAAAGTTAATGGCCACACTTCGCTGAAACACGCAGCTACTTAAGTTCTACCGTAGCACCCGCCTCTTCCAATTGTTTCTTCATGGTTTCTGCCTCTTCTTTTGTAACTCCTTCTTTGACGGCTTTTGGAGCACTTTCTACCATATCTTTTGCTTCCTTTAGCCCTAGACCCGTTATGCCACGAACTTCCTTAATGACATTTATCTTCTTGTCTCCGATAGCAGCAAGAACAACAGAAAACTCTGTTTGTTCTTCCGACGCTCCAGCGCCAGCCGCCTCACCACCAGCCGCCGGCATCGCCACAGCCATTGGGGCAGCAGCAGATACACCCCACTTTTCCTCCAGGATCTTAGCCAAATCCGCTGCTTCCAAAACTGTAAGGTTCGATAACTCATCTGCTAATTTTTCTAAATCGGCCATTTTATTTTACTCCAAATTGAAACTTCTTGAACACTAATTATAACTATATACACAGATCAACTTTGTTGACCCCGTGCGCTGAAAACACGCGCAATCTTCGCCCCAGAGGCAGGCAATACACCAACCAAATTCATGGCTGGTGCTTGAAGCAGCCCAACAATCTTAGCACGTAGTTCATCAAATGAAGGAAGCTCTGAGAGCTTCTTAAGTTCAGCCAGCGATAGAATCGATCCCTCAATTGCACCCGCAACAACACTGAACTTTTCATTTTCATTGGCGAACTCTACAGCAGCCTTAACGGTCGCAACAGGGTCATTCGACGTTGCTATCGCCGTGGGACCTGTGAAGCTTTCATCGAGACTCTCGTATTGCGTGCCTTTCAAAGCGAGACGCACGAGGCGATTTTTTGTCACCTTATACTTTGTGCCCGCATCACGCATAACACCGCGAAGTTTATCAACTTCTTCAACTGTCATACCAACCTGCTGAGTAACCACCACTACCGCGGTCTCAGATAAGGTTTCATGCAGCGAGGCAACCAGATCAACCTTTCCGTTTCGGTCCATCTATCATCTCCACTATCTGAACCGGATCCCGAAAAAACAGAACCCGGTTTCTTTGCACATCTGCCACACTAAAAAATGTGTGACGCGGTTCGCCTGTCCCAGAAGTTCAAATGACCCATAGAGTTGAACACTATGTCACATCTGTTCCCCCGTCTATACGGGCAACTTTCGATATTATGTCGCCCAATTAAGGCGACACCCGTAGTCTCGGACAGGTGTGGACTAGCGAGAGCCAGTCCTAATTGGGTACGATCATTATAAATCGCACACCAAATATTGTCTTTCCGTTTAGGCACCTTTTTCAGCACCCAACCCCGCAGTTTCCACTCGTACTCCCGGTCCCTGTGTAGAGCTTACTGCAATACGCTTTATAAATGTTCCCTTAACACCTGTCGGTCTAGCCTGTTGAATCGCCGCGACAAAAGCCGATGCGTTTTCGACAAGTTGTTCCTCGGAAAAGCTAGCTTTTCCGATGCCACCGTGAACAATACCGGCGCGCTCAGTTCGAAACTCCACTTGCCCAGCTTTCGCAGCCTTAACAGCTTCTCCAACATCAACTGTAACGGTACCTAACTTAGGGTTCGGCATGAGGCCTCTGGGTCCAAGTACTTTTCCTAGTCTACCCACTATACCCATCATATCGGGTGTAGCGATCACTCGATCAAAGTCCATCATGCCATTCTGTACTTCACTCATAAGATCTTCTGAGCCGACAAAATCTGCTCCTGCCGCTTTAGCTTCATCTGCTTTGGAATCCTTGGCAAAAACCGCTACTTTCATAGACTTTCCAGTACCGTGGGGCAGAGAGACTACGCCGCGAACCATTTGATCCGAATGTCTAGGGTCCACACCTAAATTCATGGCAATTTCGATAGTTTGGTCTGATTTCGTTCCCGACGCATGTTCTCGAACCAACTTTAGTGCTTCTGTAAGTTCAAATAATCGATCTCGGTCGATGGATTTGTACGCATCACTCAGCTTCTTACCTTTTCTAACCATTTTTCTACTCCACCACCTCTATACCCATTGAACGTGCCGACCCTTTTACCATCATTACCGCACCCTCCATATCGACAGCATTTAGATCCTGCATTTTTGTTTCTGCTATCTCTTTTGCTTGCGCCAGAGTAATTGTGCCAACAGTCTCGTACCCCGGTTTATTTGCGCCCTTGGCCAAGCCCGCAGCCTTTCGAATCAAAAAACTCGCCGGTGGGGTCTTGGTTACAAAAGAGAATGTACTATCAGAGTACGCGGTAATAACCACCGGAATTGGCATTCCTTGCTCTAGATTTTGGGTTGCAGCATTAAATGCTTTACAAAACTCCATTATATTTAGCCCACGCTGCCCCAAAGCTGGGCCCACAGGAGGAGAGGGGTTAGCTCCGCCGGCTGGAATTTCCAGCTTTATATAACCTTCTATTTTCTTTGCCATTTGTTACCTCTGCAATCACCGAGTGGTGCGACCTGACCAGGCTTTCGAACAGTATCTCCCACACGCCTAATAAACTCTCTAAGATGTATTAACCGAATACATCGTCAAAAAAAATAAAAAATTAACCTTACATCTTTTCAACCTGACTATATTCGAGATCGACGGGCGTTGATCGTCCAAATATTGAGACTGCTACTTTCAAACGAGCCTTATCCTCATCCACGTCTTCCACAAATCCATTAAATGAAGAAAATGGGCCATCTGCCACTCGCACTTGCTCTCCGACCTCAAATGTGACCTTGGGCTTAGGACGATCGACACCCTCAGCCACTTGCTTTATTATTCTATTGGCTTCCGATTCGGTTATTGGTATCGGCTTCCCTTTCGTACCAAGAAAAGAAGCCACTTTGGGTTGATCCTGAACCAAGTGCCAACTTTGGTTCGTCATTTCCATCTTCACCAAAATGTAACCAGGGAAAAATTTGCGTTCTGCGCTCACCCTTGTGCCCCTGCGCATTTCGACCACCTCTTCAGTAGGCACGAGAATTTCAGTAACAAGATCCTCCATTTCCTGTATTTTGGCCTGCTCCCTTAGAGCTTGCGCGACCTTTTTTTCAAACCCGGAATGAACATGCACTACATACCAACGCTGAGTCATCTCTTAGCCCCCCAACCCAAGGATCCACTGGACACCCCAAGATAATCCCAAATCTACTAGAAAGAAGAATGCCGCTGCGAGAAATACCATAATGAAAACCATTAAGGTCCCAACACCCGTTTCTTTCCTACTGGGCCAAGAAACCTTTGATACTTCCTGACGCACCTGGCGTATAAATTGTGCTGGATTAACTTTTGCCATTGTACTCCGTTCAAACCCTTTTTGTGGCCCAGATCGAGGCCCGATTTGCCGCAACGTGGCAGGAGTGACAGGGATCGAACCCGCAACCCCCGGTTTTGGAGACCGGTGCTCTACCAATTGAGCTACACTCCTCCACCACGACTTCTAAAAACAAGTTAAACCAAACTTAACTTACTCTATTACTTTGGAAACAACTCCAGCACCAACCGTTCGAC
>CAYFGZ010000016.1:0-44573 GCA_964342575.1 uncultured Nisaea sp.
GTCTTCTTATTCCGTTATGGCCTTTTTATCTCATTATGATGTTTAGTTTTATTTTGATGGCGTTTGTTAGTTTTCTGCAAATGATCGAAGACATAATTTCCTTTGTGCGTGGGGAATATCTTGAGGCGGAAATGGAAGCGACTACGGATGTTTAATATGACAGACATACGAGTGTTTGGAGGATCAGGATGGCAATCCTAGGCGCGATCTTATTTACCTTGCTCGTTGTTGGCGTACCCATTGGTATTTCACTTGCTGGGTCAACGGCTATTCTGGTGCTATTCGACGATTTTCTGCAGTTTAGTACTCTGTTTGAAGCTTTCTTTAATTTCATTTCCAAGTATACCCTGATAGCTATTCCATTTTTTATTTTCGCAGGCTTCCTGATGGAGCGCACTGGATTGGTGCGCGGGCTATTTGATTTTGCCGATGCTCTGATTGGCTGGGTTCCTGGAGGTTTTGCTTATGCAACGTTAATGGCAGCAGTTCTATTTGGTGCCATTTCCGGATCCTCGACTGCTATGGCAGCAGCAATGAGCGTAATCGCCTACCCCGAGATGATTAAACGTGGGTATCCAAAATGGATGGCGGCCGGGGTGATAGCATCTGCCGGCGGTATAGCACTTTTAATCCCTCCATCGATTACTCTTATCTTATTTGGAGTTATCACCGAAATTTCTATTGTTGACTTATTCTTTGCCGGTGTTGTTCCGGGGATTATGTTGGCAATTTCAGACGCAGTAATAATCGTCTCTGTTTCTGTTTTTGTCGTCAAATTACCAGCTGGAACCTTTAGTATGAGAAGGGTTGGCACGACTTTTGTTGGCGCACTTCCGGCTTTATTAATGCCTGTCCTTGTGCTCGGAGGATTGTACGGTGGTGTGTTCGCCCCGACAGAAGCTGGAGCGGCGGCTGCCTGTTACGCTCTTGCTTATGGGGTATTTGTAAAGGGTAAGGAGTTCCGGTCACAATTAATGCATGTAACTCGTCGAACGATGAACCTAACGGCAATCGTTTTCTTTTTGTTAGGTTGCGTGGGCGTATTTCAATTTTTTCTCGCCAACATGGGCTGGCCACAGGAAATAGCGGCCTGGGCAGGCGGTTTGGGTTTGACAAAATACGCCTTTCTTTTTGCATTGATGGGAAGTCTGTTGGTTCTCTCGATGTGGCTAACTGGCGTTGCAATTTTAGTACTTACGGTGCCAATTTACTTTCCAGTTGCGCTATCACTGGGTGTTGACCCGATCCACCTTGGAATTCTTACGGCACTCTGTATTGAAATTGGCAGCGTTATTCCACCGGTAGGTTTAAATCTCTTCGCGGTGAGCGGTGTCACTGGTTTGCCTGTTACTCAAGTGATTCGCGGCTCTTTTCCATTTTGTATATCGGATACAATCGTCTTGATAATAGTTTTGCTTTTTCCGATATTAGCTCTTTGGCTTCCAAGTCAATTAATAACGTCGCATTTTTAAGAGAACACCTCAGGTCGAATTATCTCTAGGTTACAGGTCCGGATCCAGTCGAAGGCACCATTTTTTCGAGAGTCCCCTCTATTGTTAATGGCAAACTATAGAATATTATTTCACACTAATCACAACAGTCATGCTTGGTGCGGCAAAAGCAAGAAACTCGGATCGAACTGTCTGCGGTTTTCTTCGCCTGCTCAAACTCCGAGCGGATTGCAGCAAGGTTTTCTTCATCGCCCAGCCTTTCACAGCACTCCACGTAGCCCAGCAAGCTCCATATATTTCCAGGATGTTGCGAGGGACGAACGAGTGTGTCGTCTAACCCCAAATCAGCCCGATAGACGGTCATCGCTTCATCTACATGTCCCTCTTCCAGTAGCAGTGCTCCCAAAGCATGCCTAGGCGGCATCATCCATGACCATGGCTCAGAATAATTGAGGTTATCATAACAATCGACAGCCTCACGTAAATTAGCGAACGCCGTGTCGTAATTCTCACGCCTATATTCGAGTTCCCCAGCTAGCATCCGATCTGCTACCGCAAGAATATCTTTTGAATCATTATGAAACACAATTCTCTCAATCGGCAGTGCCGCAATAGCTTCTTTCAGCAGGCGCTGCTGCCGTAACGCTTCATCGATATTACCTAGAACCGCGTGAGCAATTCCTTTAGCATATTGCCATATTGCAAAAGTCACGCAAAAGAGTTGGGAATCGGAAGGGAGAGGTTCATCAAGAATCTCTCGCCATTTTCCAAATCTAATTAAAACATGGGCCTTCATCCCACTGAAAGCCTCCAAATAATTGACCAAAAAAGCATGATCATTGTGCAGATATTCTGGATGAACTATCGACTGCATCTGTTCAGCAGCGCGGATTGCGGGTTCATACTGTCCAGCAAACATTGCCCCATAAACTTGAAAATGGATATTATGAAGAAGGTAGATATAATAAATACCCAATTCACTGTCTACTTCGAGATATTTTGTATCAGCCGCCGCCGCTTCTACATTAGATGCAATGACTTTCTCATATTGGCCGCACAGCACGTAGATATGTGACGGCATGTGAATTAAGTGGCCTGAACCTGGAACCAAGGGACGCAGTTTGTCAGATGCTACAAGTGCCCGTTCGGGTTCCGGTGACATTTCCATAACGTGAATATAAAAGTGGAGTAAACCAGCGTGCAACGTATCACCATTTTTCTCAATACGTTCCAGTGTTTCTTCAATAATCTCAATTGCCTCTTGGGTATCACTGCCCTCAGCGGGAATACGGTTCTGTAGATCCCACAGCTGCCAGGGCGTCCGGACCATAAGTGCCTCTGCCGTCAAGGCGCAAACATCGTAGTCAGCAGAGAACTGAAGGTATACACGACGCATCGCATCTGCATAATCATTGTCCCAACCTTTGAGCACCTCCAAATCATCCGTTTCTCTTGCCTGAAATCTCCGCACAAGAGCACCACAGAGCGCTTTCTCCACCTTTGAGGCCACTCCAGATGAAGCCAGTACAAGTGCTCGTTGTGAGTTTTCATAGCCGACACTGATCGCCATTGGACGGCCTGTAGGCGACATCTTATCCCATGGTATGTTGTAGTACGGACCTGTCGCATACGCTATTCCCCAATAAGCCATTGCACAATCGGGATCCAACTGAACCACCTTATTGAAGCATCTTAGTGCTTCCTTATGGTGGAATGCATAACACCAATTTAGCCCACGATTGAACCAAATTGCCGCTTCCCTAGAATTTGTTGTAACTTCGCGCTTGTATGGGCCAGTGTTAAAATAGGATTCCATAGTAAGTCCTTTTTAAATTTTGTCGGACAAACGACTCTATCCTGAATTAACTAAAAAAAAAGAGCATGGCAATGCTAGCTAGCTTATTAATTATTGTAGCACGCTCATTAAATCATGTTGAAGTTAGATGGAACTTTTTCCTGTGTGTGTTTAAATAGTAGAAAACACCAAAGTCGGAACAAGCGTTTGGAGTCAGCGATAATCATCAGTTCGGTGTGTTTGATAGTCTAAGATTTAGATAGGAGACGAAAAGTGCCTAATGAAAAAAATAAACACAAAGTAGCTATTTATGGTGCGGGTGCCATTGGAGGACACCTTGGAGCAATGATGAGTAAAGCAGGTTTTGATGTTAGTTTAATTGCTCGAGGAGACCATCTTAAAGCTATTCACCAAAAGGGCTTAAAATTGATTACCCAGGACCAGGAGTTTGTTACTCACCCGCGTGTTACCGATGATCCGTCTACGTTGGAGCCGCAGGATTACGTAGTAATATCACTTAAATCTTATCAAGCACCGGGTGTAGTCGAACAAATGCAACCACTACTAGGTCCCAAAACTACAGTCGCTACAGCAATGAACGGTATCCCGTGGTGGTATTTTTATAAACTTCGGGGGAAATGGGAAAACCACAGGATTAGTTCAGTTGACCCAGACGGCACGCAATGGGAGGGGATTGGCGCTGAACGAGCAATTGGTTGTATCACCTACGTGGCCAGTGAAGTTACAGAACCCGGCATAGTAAAAACAGCGAGTCCTAGTTATCAGTACCAAATTGGCGAGCCAGATGGGTCTAAGTCAGAACGTTGCAAACAATTTCAAGCTATGGTAACTGCAGCTGGAATACATTGCGATATCAGGCCGGATATTAGAAGAGATATCTGGATAAAAGTTATGGGAAATGTGGCTTATAATCCGACCAGCGCCCTAACGACTGCTCATACCGGGGCTATGCTCGATGATCCTTCAATGGAACAAGTATTGCGTAAACTAATGGCTGAGGTCCTAGCTGTTGGAAAGGCATTGGGGGCCAACCCAGAAGACCGCATTGACGCCAGATTGAATACGACACGCCAACGGGCTGCTTCTCATAAAACTTCTATGCTGCAAGATTTGGAACGCGGTAGGCCTATGGAAATAATGCCAATTGTCGGCGCTACCGCGGAGCTTGCTAAACTAGTTAATATAAACACCCCTACTATTGATACAGTGTTAGCATTAGTTAAATTAAGAGCAAAAATGACGGGTCAACTGCCGAGCATTGGGAAAAATTAGTCAAATTCTAGCTGGCATTTTTTCACGCGGGTTAGGAAAATAGTATCTTATAATTTCGTACTTGTTCGCTGAGTAACCGAATCATACCACCTTCTAGCATGCTCTGCATTTTCTGGGAGCTCTAGCTTTAGCCAGCTCGCAAAATCAACTACCACCAAAAGATCTATATCCGCTACAGAAAATTGGTCACCCACTAGATATTGGCGTTCACCAATCATAGAGTCCACCCCGTCTAAAAACCGCTGTACCCTTAATTTTCCTCTTTCAGCTAAATCTCGAATTTGTTCGTAATCATAGGGCCCTGTTAGAGCTCTTCCGGTCATGCGGGCTGCCGAATTTCTCAACGCTTCGGACATAGCCATTAATCCTTCCATCTCTATACGCCATTGTAAGTCAGCTATTATTCCTTTCTCTTCAGCTGTTTTTCCCATCAACGGCACTTTCGGATACATCGCTTCCAGATAATGCCTTATGCCAGCCGTGCTCGTTAACTTAGTCCCATCATCTAAAACCAAAACTGGCACAGTACAATTTGGATTAATCGCTCTGAATTCAGGTGTTAACTGTTCTCCGTTTTTTAAATCGACCTCAACAGTTTCTACACTTAATTTTTTTTCAGCTATAAAAATTCTCACACGGCGTGGCGATGGAGCGGTTTTGCAATCATAAAATTTCATCAATCATATCCGTTCTGTTGCTATTGGTATTAGATATCATTCTTTGACACCTCAAAAAAAATCGAATTTGGTCGATATCGCGGAGTTTTTTTATTTTAATATAACTTTGAATACTTTTTAACTTGTTTCAATCGCACTTATTACGATACTAGCAAAATCATCTGGAGCTTCAATAGGAGCACCGTGAGCTAAACCTTTCATAACGATCACTTTTGATTTTTTAAGGTTTTCTGCCATCGCGTAGGCCATCGACGTGGTAGAGTTAACGTCGTTCTCGCCAGTCACAACGCATGTCGGGCATTTTATATTTTCCAATAAATCAGATAACGCTTCATCTGCTGTAGCAAATAGACGATATGCCTTAAGATAATTGAGAGGTTTGTTCCGCAAAAGTGTTTTACGTATGCCATCTAAAACCCATCCATTTTCCGCAATGAAATGACTTGTAAACCAACGAGCTATAGCTGGTTCGATCATTGCCACCATTCCCATTTCACTAACTTGCTCGAGCCTCTCCAGGGCAGCCTTTCTTTGCGTTTTACTTCTTTTGTAAATCGCGTTAGACAATATTAGGTTGTTAATCACGTTAGGGTGATCTAACGCGAACTGTTGGGCAACCATCGCTCCCATGGAAAATCCCACTAGAGTTGGCTTCTGGGGATTAAAACTACCGATAAGGTCCAACAGATTTTCAGAAAACACTTTTAGGTTTACGTCGCCAGGAGGCATATTTGATGTTCCATGACCTAGTAAATCGCAGGCCACACATTGATACCTATTTTCTAATTTATACATAAGTGGAAGCCACATCTGTCGATCTAAACCAACGCCGTGAATAAAGACTACTGGATGCCCTTTGCCTAAGACTGTAATATTTTCATCAAGCAAAACACTACCAACTTTCAAATATTTAGAAGATAATCATTAACTATATAAAAAATTTCGGGAAGATTTATAAAGTACATCACTTTTTTTTGACAAAAAATTTGGGACGATCTTATTTAATGCTTCAATATGCTCTTCACAAGACAGGTGCTGCAAAACGTGACCCATGAATTTGAAAATGCCCTAATGACTCTGCATACTATGCTCGCCGAAAAACCTGTAGGCAAGACTTTCCTGCAGTATGCAAATGTAGCCAGAGAAGACCAGTAACAATGAAGACCATTAGCGTGCATGGTATAGAAACAGCTTATAAATGGGACGGCTTAGATGACGCACCCATCGTAATGATGGCACATGCAATGGGCACTAGCCATCGCATTTGGGATCAGCAAATATCTATATTAGAAAACAAATATAAAATACTTCGCTATGATTGGCGCGGGCATGGCGCTACAAGCGCTCCAGTAGGCCCATACACTTTGGATGAATTTGTCGAAGATGCTGTGGGAACGATGGATGCTTTAGGTATCAAGAATGTTCATTGGATTGGCATTTCAACTGGGGGCATGATCGGACAGGGGTTGGCTATAAAATATCCAAAAAAAATAGCATCCTTAACTCTATGTAATACAACATCTCAGAGCAATTCATGGTATCGGAATTGGGTCAAAGAACGGCAAGCAGTGGTGAAGGAGCATGGCATGTTAGCTGTTTGGGAGATGACAAAAACTCTCTGGTTCAACGATGCGTTCATTAAGATGGAAAATATAGATTACTGTGAAATTCGTGACGTTTTCATAAAAACCCCGATAGAAGGTTATTTGGGTGGCACATCCGCCGTTGCTGATCTTGCCTATAGGGACTCGTTACACCTGATTGAAGCGCCCACACAGATTATTGCGGCTGGCGCAGATCCGGCTACTCCTATCAGACGGTCAGAAGAAATTCACCAACGTATTCCCCACTCGAAACTTTTTGTAATCGACGGCCAGCGACATTTTTCAAATATCGAAGCACCCAAGAAATTTAATAGGATCCTTGCCCAGGGTTTGGACGCGATGATTTAAAGATTTTTAATTTCTTTCCATGTTTCATCTAGCGCTCGAATAAAACGATCTCCCATCTCATCAATATCATCTTTAGTTATAATGAGAGGCGGAGCGAATACCAGACGATCACCTACAACTCGCGGGATCAAACCATGTTTGAGTGCATTTTCATGAAATCTGGAAGCTACATTCAAATCCTTTTCGAAGGGGATACGTGCAGCGCCGTCCCTCATCAGTTCTATTCCACATATTAATCCAACGCCTCGTATATTACCGACTAAAGGATGATCTTCTACCTCATTTATTTTTTTCAAAAAATAAGGCGATACTGATTCAACAAGATTAACTAATTTCATCTCGTCATATATCTTTAAAACCTCGAGAGCCACAGCCGAAGTAACTGGGTGACCTGCATATGTATATCCATGAGCAAAGGCTCCTAATTTTGAACTTTGTCGGACCATGACGCTGTATATTTTTTCATTAATAAAAAGGGCTGAAATTGGCTGCATGGCGGCTGATAGAGCTTTAGCGGAAGTAATCATATCAGGCACCAATTCAAAAGTTTGAGACCCCCACATTTTTCCTGTTCGTCCGAAACCGCAAATGACTTCATCAGCCACAAACAAAATTTCATATTTCTTCAAAACCGCTTGAATTTTGTGAAAGTAGTTTTGCGGAGGTATTATAGCTCCTCCTGCTCCCATTACGGGCTCCGCGAAAAATGCACCTATCGTTTCGGGTCCTTCGGCTAAGATCAGTTTTTCTAGGGATTCTGACATTCTACTGGAGTATTCTTCTTCCGTCTCACCCTCTAAATGGTTACGGTAAAAGTGAGGAAATTCAGTATGCAAAAAACGTTCAAGCGGAAGTCCAAAATCTGCATGCATATCATCTTTACCTGATAAACTAACAGCGGCAGCGGTACTACCGTGGTAGCCCATTTTACGCCCAATGATCTTACATTTTTCAGGCTTCCCAATTGCATGATGATAGTACCAAACGAGCTTTATAGCGGTATCATTGGCCTCTGAACCTGAGCACTGAAATAATATTTTTGACATTGGAACTGGCGCTATCGACAGGAGTTTTTCAGCTAAGTTTATATTTGGCTCATTTGACCGATGCCTATACGAATGATAGTACCCAAGCTTGCACATTTGTTCATAAGCAACGCGTGCTAACCGTTCAACGCCAAAACCAAGCGAAGCACACCACAGGCCCGCCACACTCTCAATGTAGTCCTTCCCACTATCGTCAAATATTTTAACACCTTGGCCATGCGTAACTAACATAGGGCCTATTTCCTGATGCTTTTCCAAATTTGTCTGCGGGTGCACAATGGATTTTACATCCCGGGCATGAATGGAATTGGGGATCATATTCATTTATTTTCTCCAAACGTTAAGGACGTTGTCCAGCTTTCTTTTTCATCATAATCTGGTATTTTAGACTTTCAATCAGGAATATTATCGGTTCTGGCGCGCCTTCCTAAGTACCCTCCATGATGCCGAAGCCCATATTGCTCCAAGGTGACACCTTTTCTCTCCATTAAAACTAAAGCTAGGGCATCACTAACCGCTGCCATAACAGCCATACTAGCGGTTGGGGTCATTCCTAAGGGACACGGCTCCTCTATCACTCCCATATTGATTATTATATCCGATACGTCCCGCAGACCAGAGTCGATATGCGAGGTAATTCCAATAACTGGACCCGCTTTCATATGACGACTCAACTGAATGAATTCTAATACCTCTCGCGTTTTACCACTCGTTGAAAATGCTACGATACAGTCTCCTTCTGCTACAATGCCCAAGTCGCCATGCGCGGCTTCAGCAGGGTGAATAAAGACCGCAGGGGTTGCTGTCGAACTTAAAATAGCAGCAAACTTTTGTGCAACAAATCCAGCTTTACCCATGCCTGTAGAAATTATTTTTCCGGGGCATGAAAGCAACAGCGTGGATGCTTCGTCATATGAAGAATCCACTTCTACGGCAGCGATAGCACTAGCTTCCGCCTCCAACACTTCTTTTATGCGTGATCTAATACTCAATTCGGGGTCAGTCGACAATTTTGCATCCATTCCGATACCTTATTTGGGAATGTTCAAATAAACCAGCAAAGTAACATAGAAACTCAAAAGTTTTAACATAGTTTTTATGGCCCGATTGGTTCAACTAAGCTACAGATTTTTACTAATTGCCCATTAAACAATGAAAGAATAGATTACAATAATCGAATAATTCAACAATTGGAGTTATTTTATGACAGAACCCGTTGTGCTTTTGGATATCGATAGTCGCGGTGTCGCAACAATCACGCTCAATAGGCCCGAAGTTAACAACGCATATAATGGGGAGGTTATCGCAGCAATGGTCGATGCCGTAACAAAATGTGCAAAGGATAACTCGGTGAGAGTAGTTGTAATTAGGGGTAATGGAAAACATTTTCAGGCAGGAGCTGATCTCAATTGGCTTAAAGAAATCGGAAACCTTTCACCGCAAGAAAATGTCGATGTGTCTCGCGCAACAGCAACTGCCATTAGGGGTTTAACGGAAATCATGAAGCCAACAATAGCACTCGTCCAGGGAGGGTGTTTTGGTGGAGGAACCGGCATTATAGCTGCTTGTGACATCGTAATAGCTAGCGATAATGCTTTATTTTCGATTACGGAAACCCGCTGGGGAGTAATAGCCAGTATCATCATTCCCCAACTGAATGCGTCTATAGGTGCACGAAATACCAGAAGATATGCCCTAACTTGTGAGCGGTTTGACGCTTCAACGGCACTACAGATTGGTCTAATTCATCAGAAGTGTCAGAACGGCGAACTGGACGAAGCGGCGAGCCCTATTATTGAAAATCTATTGCTAGCTGCTCCACAGGCGACAGCTGAAACGAAATATGCAACATTGAAGGACGCTGGTTTGTTAATAGCAGACGAATATTTCGAAGAGTTAGTAATGTCCCACGCAGCAAAACGACAAACTGATGAGGCGAAGGAAGGTCTCACTAGTTTCGCTGAAAAACGAAACCCAGTCTGGTATCCATCTTCGTAAGCGAATATAAAGTGCGGATTATAAAGACTGCCCAATAAACTAGCCTGGCATCTTCGAGGAATGCAAAAATGACTGATAATGCTCAAATAGATAGAATACCCGTATCAATTCTTACAGGATTTTTAGGGAGTGGAAAAACGACGTTACTTTCAAAATTAATTGCGCACAAGAATATGGAAAACGTCGCCGTTATTATCAATGAATTCGGAGAAGTCGGAATTGATGACGCATTAGTTGTGAAATCAAACGAAGATACCATTCTTTTAAACAATGGATGTTTATGCTGTACCGTTAGGGGAGATTTGGTAAATACAATGCAGAGCTTATACTCCCAGCAATCTAACGGAGAAATCGCCGCTTTTGAAAGATTAGTCGTTGAGACAACCGGACTCGCTGATCCAGCTCCCATACTTCATACGATGATGGCTGACCCTTTTCTGGTTTCTAAATACCGATTAGATGGGGTTATCACAGTTGTTGATGCGCACCACGCTATGACTCAATTCGATCAACAGTTTGAGTCGGTGAAACAAGCGGCAGTGGCTGACCGTATCGTTCTTACAAAGATTGACGTGACTGAGGACGATACGATTAGTAACGTAAAGGAACGTCTCACATCCCTGAACCCCGCGGCACCAATAATTGAGGCCACACATGGCGCAGTGAGGCCCGAAGAACTTTTCAATGCAGGATTGTACAATCCGCTAACGAAAACTGCTGACGTCTCACGCTGGCTAAAAGAAGAGGCTTATATGAATTCAGAAGGCCATGTTTATCATAGGGTGGGCGAACACGGTTCAGAAAGCCATCACCACCACCACCATGACGTTAATAGGCACGACGATCATATTCATAGCTTCGCCGTGCATTTTGATAGCCCACTTAAATGGGCCAATATAGCAGGCGCCTTAGATATGTTGGTCCAAACACATGGGGCTAGTATTTTGCGTATCAAAGGTATTTTAAATGTGGCAGAAATCGACGATCAGCCGGTTGTTGTACATGCCGTTCAACACATGTTTCACCCACCCGCAAAAATAGATGAATGGCCTACAGAAGATCGGCGATCACGGCTAGTATTCATTGTAAAAGATGTGGAAAAGACTACTATAGAAGATGCCCTTAATAGTTACCTGGCCATGGAATTTTAATTATCACAACTTTAGCTATAAAATCTAACTTCTAATTGTTAAGATTGAACATGAATAGATATCAAAATCCCTACAAGAATGCTTGGGAGGAACTTTGTTCCCGAACTCAGGAACCCTCATTTCTAACCGGAATAACAGAAGTCAGTTATAACGACTTTGCTAAAAGAACATACGAGGCAAAGCCAGACTTTATAAAGGAGACCACTCAAAAACTATATTCGGGGAATGTATTCTTGTTGAAAGGGGCTCTGGATAACGAAACATGCGCAAATATCATTGAAAACACCTATAATTTTTTTCAAAATTACCCGTCTGAATTCCATAAGATGCTCGACGGTTGTCCCAATTTCCATCGTGTTCAAGATGAAGAGACAAGTTTGCTTTATAGTACCCGGCAAATTCGTGACGCATATTATTCTTTTCGCTGGAATGACGATACAATTGGCGTCTGGAACTCTGTGACGCCTCTCGGGCGAACAATTAAGTATCTCTCTGGCCTTGAAAAAGATGCTTATGAAACAAATCTACCGAGTGACGGTGTAATTGATAGAATACAAGTGCTTCGATACCCGCCCGGTGGTGGAGGTATATCGCTACATACAGACTCTGGAAAAAACCAACGGGTTATAGCAGGAATCATGCTAACAAAACGCGGTATGCATTATCAAGAAGGTGGATATTATATAGCTAAAACTGAAGATGAGATTTTTGACTTTGAAGAATACGTTGATGTTGGAGATATCGTTGTTTTCTACCCGTCATTGCGGCACGGAGTAGCCGAAATCGATCCAGGAGAATCGGTTAACTGGAAAAATAGAGATGGACGCTGGTATATGGCCCTCTTTAGCCCGGACACTGACCACGTTAAAGAACGGGCTACATCAAGACATTTAGGATAATCCAAGAAATTCCAACGAAGTCTGAATAAAATACAGACCTCCATTAATCTAGCGACTCTAATGGCAATACAGAGCACAACAATATGACACAAATTCTAATCGCCGGCGCTAATGGATATGTAGGAAACTTTCTTGTCAACGACCTCGACTCATTATTCGATCTTACAGCAGTAAGTAGAACCGAACCATCCTTTCGCCAAAAAAACACCAAGGTCATTCGCCAAGATCTGTCCCAAAGATGGGAATTTGATGCCACACCGGAGATCGTTATTTACCTAGCGGCCCAACATTATTATTCGACTACGGCAGCCACCATAGAAAATTTTTTAAGCTCAAATGTCCAGGGTCTGATCAATGCGTTAACTTTTTCGGAGGCGGTCAACGCAAAAATGTTTATTTATTTTTCTAGCATTTCTGTTTTAGGGAAAGTAAATGATCAGGTTGTTACGGAGCAAACACCAATCTGCACCCCCAATCTATATGGGGCAACCAAATTTTTGGGAGAGAGGATTGTGTATGATTTCTCTACTCAGGTGCCATCCTTAATAATAAGGCTGCCCGGTATAGTGGGGCCAAATTTACCTGAGGGACGGCCATGGATTAAATCGGTTATAGACAAGCTTCTCCGGGGCGACCCCGTTCATTTTTATAATGGTGAGGCCGACTTCAATAATATTTGCGATCTACAAACCATATGTCATTTCATCCAACACATAGCCGGCCGGGGCCTTCCAAACAATTTTGATATTGTAAATTTAGCGGCCACGACTCCAATAAAAGTCAAGAACCTGATATTACTGCTGCATTCTAGGTTAAATTCCACTTCAACTATAAATGAGGTGTCCACCAATAATCTCTCCTTTACAATAGACGTGCAACATATTTCATCCACCTACGCGTTTTTCCCACCTACAACAGAGTGCATCGTGCAACGTCTTGCTACTTATTTTTAACAACAAAGCCCTATCCTGCGCATCACACAGTATGTTCTATACTCAAACGAATTTCCGGTTTATATTTTTTGAAAAATAAAGAGTTAACTAATCTGATGATGCGTTTAGCCGATTACGTAATGCATTGGCTTATAGCCAAAAATGTGGATACCGTCTTTACGGTTAGCGGAGGGGGGTCTATTAGCCTTTGCGATGCTCTTTTGAAAGCAGATGGATTAGATTATATATGCTGCCACCACGAACAAGCGGTCGCTATATCGGCAGAAGGTTACACTCGCTCTTGTGGTAAAATCGGTGTCGGTCTGGTGACTACAGGACCAGGTGGAACCAACGCGATAACTGGAGTTGCGGGCGCATGGATTGATTCTATCCCACAATTAATAATATCGGGGCAGGTTTTTCTTAACCAAACCATAAAGGATACAGGGTTGAGGCAACTGGGCGTTCAGGAAATAAACATCGTAGACATTGTTCAACCAATAACCAAATACGCCACAATGTTAGAAGATCCAAACAATATTAAATTTGAATTAGAAAAAGCTTTTCATATAGCCCAAAGTGGAAGACCAGGTCCAGTTTGGCTTGATATTCCAGCGGATATCCAAACCAAAGAGATTAATCCGGGAAAACTTCACACGTTTAACGCTACAGCTAGTCGCCGCTCAGTAAAAATAAAACCTAAAGAACTAGAAAAAATCGCAAAAAAATTGATGAACTCCAAGCGACCTATGGTTCATATCGGCCATGGAATAAGATCTACCGATGCGCGAAAAGG
The DNA here is from genome assembly GCA_964342575.1 of uncultured Nisaea sp. Lineage (GTDB taxonomy): Bacteria > Pseudomonadota > Alphaproteobacteria > Thalassobaculales > Thalassobaculaceae. The sequence continues at coordinate 13,991 of CAYFGZ010000016.1, forward strand.
TATAATAGATTTCGTTGTAAGGCATAATATTCCTCTCGCCACAACATGGAATGCAACTGATTGCATTGCATCCTCCCATCCTAATTTCATCGGTAGACCGGGTGCCTTTGCTGAAAGAGGGGCCAATTTCATTGTACAAAATAGTGACTTTTACATCTCCATAGGCTCGCGTTTGCCATTCATGGTCACAGGATATAACTCTAAAGACTTCGCAAGAAATGCATACAAAGTGATGGTTGATATCGACCCAATTGAATCCAATAAGATATCTCTTGATATTGATCAACGAATAACGGGTGATTCGTATGAATTTATACAATCGTTATGTGCGATGATCGATGATAGATGGCAGTGTGATAGTTCCTGGCTTAAGAAATGCCAGAGTATTAGAAAAAAGTATCCAATAATCCTTCCAGAATACAGAAAACAAAAAAAATGGGTTAATTCATATTATTTCATCGATAAACTATCTCACCTACTTCCAAGTAATGCCGTAGTCGTGACGGATATGGGATTATCATTCGTTGGGACCCATCAAGCCTTCAGAGTCAAGAGTGGACAGCGGGTCTTTACGAATTCGGGTCACGCCGCAATGGGATGGGGTCTCCCTGCAGCGATCGGAGCCTCCTTAAGTTCAAAAAACAGGCCAATAATATGTATCTCAGGAGAAGGCGGCCTGATGATGAATCTCCAAGAACTATCTACTGCAAATCACAACAAAATTCCTCTTAAACTCTTTATTTACAATAATGGGGGCTATCTAACCATCAAACAGACACAACAGCTTGGCTTCGATGGTCGTCTAATGGGATCAACGGAAGATAGTGGCATTTCATTTCCAGATTTTCGAAAAATTGCAGCCTCTTTCGGGTTTAGCTACGTTAAGATATCCAACCACCGCAAACTTAATCAGAAGTTAATTGATATCTTACAACAGGACGGACCGATTATCTGCGAATTATTGATAAATCCCGAACAGCCCCAAATCCCCAAAGCCATTAACAGAAAGAATTCGGATGGAACAACCCGAGCCACTGCACTTGAAGATATGTACCCCTTTCTTCCAGAAAACGAAATCAAGAGCAACCTATCTGGAGATTAGCCCATGCCCGAGGAAAATTTACTTGAAGGATATCCATCTCCGATAGAACCTCGCTTCGTTGCCAAAGATTTGAGAACGATACAACATCGGCTCGTGGCTGCTGAAAGAAGCAAAGACTTTTTCGACGGCGACCGAAACTTTGGATACGGCGGGTATAATTATGACGGACGCTGGCAACCAATCGCAAAAAGAATGCTCGAGCATTACAATATAAAAAATGGTGGAACTATTTTACACCTTGGCTGTGAAAAAGGGTTTTTGCTGCATGACTTGTGGAAATTAAACCGCTCCCTTCACGTTGTAGGAACGGAGACTTCGGATTACGCCATAGAGCACGCAATGCCCCAAGTGAAAAACAAAATTCTAAAACTCTCAACGACGCCACTACCATTCAACGATAATTCTTTCGACTTGGTGGTTGGTCTGGGCATCATCTATACATTAACACTGCCAGACGCTATATCCACGCTACGCGAAATAACTAGAGTTAGCAGGGGAAATTCATTCGTTACCCTCGCTATGTATGAAACAGAAGAAGACTATTTTCTATTCAAGGACTGGACTTTACTCGGCACTCTGATGTTCAAAAAACATGAATGGCAGACCATTTTGACATATGCCGGCTACCAAGGAGACTACGCTTTCACTGGCGCTAAATCACTGCATCTAAAAAGAAAAACTTAAATTAAAATTATGCTAAAAAACTCGGCTTTTTCTGGAGAATGCTTTCAGAAATACGGGCTGTCGAATAGGCTAAACCAAATATCCCTCGATCTTCATCAGAGATTTCTGATTCTTCGGCAAGCACTCTGGAATGCTCCTTATTAAGTTTCAAAAACTTCTCCTGAAGTGCCGGACTCAATGGATTTTTCCCTTTCAGTACACCCAGAAACTCTTCAACCGCTAACATGAGTTCCTCTGGGCTATTCTCTTTAACAAAGAATCCGGCATCCGCGAGTTCTTGGCTAGTTGTTATTTCGGCAAGCCCGTTGGCCAGTATTTCTCTATAACTTAATTCTACGCCATCTTTAATGCGACAATAGTGTTTAAACATTAACACCTCATTAGGACCGTGGAATTCCCAGTCGACTACCCGGTTTACTATCAAAGCATGCCTTGAAAAAGCTCTTGGAAGGGTGACAGGGCCGGATGCTTGAAGTATCGCAAACGCACATATTGCTGAAAAATACACGTCTAGAAAATTTTCATATTCTGGGTGGAAGGGTAAATCCCAGACCCACGAATTATCGGCTTTGATTTTTGGATTAGAATTATCTCCAATCCTAATCACTTGATATCCTTTGGACACAAGAAACTTTATCGCCAAGTCGTAATTACTAATATCAGCACAACGATACTCATGCCGTGATTGCTGCGGACGATAACCACGGTCCCGCACGTGCAATAAGACAATTGGACGCTCTATGTTCATTCCGACCTTTTGCATCCAGTTCCGCCCTCTTTTTTCCGTAGAGCTTGGTAATTCGAACCTGTAATCTACGGCAGTCTTAATTGCCGCAGAGGATGTCGCCAATTTTTTATATTCATTCCACAACGTCCATGGACTAAAAGCCAGCAAATCCATATTTTTAAACTCAGCCAAACCCCAATTATTAAATCCAAAATAGGGCAATACAGGATCATAGGTTTCGATATGACAGAACTTGTCTCCAGCTACTTCAATAACGTTAAGATTCACTCCTGGTTTATCTACGGGGCCCGTTATTATAATGATTTGGTCATATGAGTCATAGTATAGAGCCTTTAACTGACACAACTCCGTTGCTAACTGACCAATGCGATCCACCTGTAACAGAACATAGACCAAAGTTCTTATATTTTCAGCTAATTTGGGAAAAACCAACTCAAGTAAGCGGGCAACAGCTTCAGGTTGCCTACTTGCATGGAGGAGGCGCGCTTGTTGTTGAATTTCTTGAGGATCAGCCATCACGCATATTATCCAAATGCTAAAGTTTGCCTAAAAAATTAGGGTTTTGACCAACAAAACTCTCGGATATCATTGTCTTGGCATAGGCAAGCCCAAACAATGGTTGCTTTTCTTCAGGGTTATCAGATTTTTGTCTGAGGGACTTTTCGTGCTTTTGATTTAACTTCTTAAATCTAGCCTGTATTTTTGGATTGGGCTTTTTTCGTCCATCAATAATATCGACAAATTCTTGAACACCTCTAAGCAGCTCCTCAGGTGTATTTTCTTCCACCAGCATACCAGCTTCATAAAGGTTTTCAGTTGATGCTATTTCCGCTGCCCCGCGTTCGAGTATCTCCTGGTAAGACAATTCAACGCCGTCTGATCGGTTGAAATGGCGTTTAAATATTACAACTTCGTTTGGAAAATCGATCGTCCAGTCCAGCACCCGATTCACCATCAGCATTGGCTTATCGAAAAAGCCAGTGATTGACGCTGGCCCCGATGACTGAACCAAAGCGCAACGGCATATGGCCGCAAAATATACATCTAAGAAATTAATATACTCTGGATGAAATGGTAAATCCCAAATCCGCGAATTATCAGCTTCTATCGCTGGATTAGAGGGATCCCCAATCCTAACCACTTGATATCCCTTGGAAACAAGAAAATTTATAGCCATCCGGTAATTGCTAATATCCGCACAACGATACTCGTGATGTGATAGCTCTGGAAGATAACCACGGTCTCTAACATGCAACAAGACAATTGGACGTTCCATATTCATACCTACTTTTCGCATCCATTCCCGTCCTTTTTGTTTCACCGACGGCGACAGTTCGAAAGGTAGGGTTTTTTTCCCCTTCGCCACAGCATTTTTAAACATTGATGCTAGATTCCAAGGATCCACTAGTAATAAATCCATGTTTTCTAGACTACATAAGCCTCCGTTAAGCATTCCCATTGCTAGCATCCCGGGATTGGCAGTTTCGATACGTAAAAATCTGGAACCAACTGCTTCGAAAACATAGGGATTAACCCCAGGTCCATTTGTTGGACCTGTCACTATTAAAATTTGGTCGTAGGATCTGTAATATAATGTTTTGATATGCGCTAATTCGCTAGCTATCTGTCCGATTCTTTCAACTTGATTTAATATGTATACAAGGGTCCGTTTTCCTGGGACAAGTTTAGGCGAAAGCAATTCGATTAATCGCCTAGTAGTTTCGGGCTTTTGAGCCTCTCTCATCAGCTCCATTACCCTATCGTATTTTCGGACCTCTTCATCACTCATGTCCATTTGAGTAACCCAATTTAAAAAGTTTTTTTGATTCTATAAATATATCATTTTTGGACAAGACCAACAATTTACTTACAACTATCCTAATTGCTTTTTTGGGAAGTGTATGTCATTTCATGTAACAGTTTAAAAACTGAGGAACTTGACATGTTTTATAAACCAGGATCACACAAGGAAAAGGGCTTTCGCCACGATCCGTTTAAAGCATTTGTATCACCTCGGCCTATCGGTTGGATTTCTACCATCAATGCTTCCGGCCAAAGTAATCTTGCACCGTACAGTTTTTTCAATGCAGTTTGTGCAGACCCGCCGTGTGTGATATTTGGCTCTGGAGGACGAACTGACGGAAGTGGTAAAAAAGATAGTCAGATAAACGCTGAAACTACTGGAGAATTCGTGTGCTCTATAGTTAGCCAAAATCAGCGAGAAGCTATGAACCAAACCTCAATACATCTGCCTTACGGTGAGAATGAAATGCCAAGTGCGGGCTTAGAAGGCGAGCCGTCTCGGTTGGTAAAACCATTGAGAGTAAAAGGGGCTCCCGTACATCTAGAGTGCAAATACATGCAAAGCGTGGAAATGCCTTGCTGGCAGGAAGGCCGAGAAAACTGGGTCATATTTGGAGAAGTAATTGGTATCCATGTCGATCCGGTTATTGTTAAAGACGGGATGGTCGATGTGACCAGTTACCAACCAGTCTCACGACTTGGATATATGGATTACTCTACGGTCACGCAGGTATTTCAAATGGAGCGGCCCGATTAGAGTTCTCAAATTTCCCCATAATGCAGCCGAGAGCCACTAAATCTAGAGACTATCCGGAAGTTTAGAACCTGTTTGCGACGTTATAATTGAATAGTGTTCTATTCTTCGGTGCTTAGAAAAATTAAATATGGTTTCTTTCGGCATTTTACAAATATCAATATCGGCAGCAAACGTTATTAATTCGTCGTCTAAAGTGGCAGCTTGGGTCACTATCTCGCCAGATGGCTGAATAACGCAAGAACCGCCTATCAACATGCAGCCGTCTTCCACTCCTGCCTTTGCCGTTCCTATCACCCAACAACCATTCATGTAGGCATTGCTCTGCATAGTTAAATGATTATGAAACATTCGCAGATGGTTTTGCTCGTTACCTGCTGTGTTGAGATCTGGGGTGTTATAACCAAGTACAATAACTTCAGCTCCCTTAAGACTCATCACTCTATAGGTTTCAGGCCATCGACGATCGTTACAAATGGCCATACCTACTATGCTGTTATGTTGACGCCATACACCAAACCCCAGGTCACCCGGCTCAAAATATCGCTTTTCTAAGTGCTGAAATGGTCTGCTTGTATCGTATTCTGAATGCCCCGGCAGATGAACCTTCCTGTATTTTCCATTGATCTTGCCAGTTTCATCCACCAGAATCGACGTGTTGAATCTACGCCCTTCCGGAGTAAGTTCAGCATAACCCAAATAAAATCCTATACCAGCGGCTGCAGCTGCCTCAAATAATGGGCGCACGGCCTCGTTCGGCATCTCCCTTTCATACCAATGATCCATTCGCGAAATATCTTTTTCATAATAGCGGGGAAAGAAGGTGGTGAGCGCAAGCTCCGGAAAAACCACAAAATTGCACCCGCGTGCACTTGCTTGCTTGATCAAATCAATCATCCGAGCTACGCAACTTTCCCGGCTCTCATCTGGCGAAATTGGCCCCATTTGAGCGGCTCCAAGGTGCACAATTCGACTCATTTTATTTCCTCCCAGGCCTGTTCACTGAAAATGGTTGATTTACGCTTTCTGACTTGGGTATCCAGAATACCCTCTTTTAATTGTTCTCCTAGCTCAACTCTTCATCATCGGTTTCCAGTGAGACGGGATCAAATGGCGTTGGCAACACGCCTCGTGGTTTTATGTAATCATATGGTTCCCTTGCCAAAAACTTCCCCCAGCCTGGCTCACAATAAACCTGACCATCTTCCCAGACCACTTTACCACGGCTAATCGTCATATACGGCCAGCCAGTAACTTCCAAACCTTCATAGGGAGTGTAGTCCGTATCATGATGCAATATATCTTGCGTAATAGTTACTTCACGCTCTCCATCCCATATACAAATATCGGCATCCGCTCCAACAGAAATAGTACCTTTTTGAGGATATAGTCCAAATAATCTAGCGGCATTTGTTGACGTAACAGCGACAAATGTTTGCAGATCTATTCTACCCTTTACAACGCCTTCCGAAAAGGTTATCGGCATTCTCGTTTCAAGCCCGGGGACGCCATTGGCGATCTGACTAAAAGGCGCATTATCACCCGCCCAAAACTTTCCTTCTAATTCGTCGATGTTATAGGGAGCGTGATCCGAAGTAACATTGCCAATTGTCCCCAATCTAACGTGATCCCAAACAGCCTCTTGGTCGCCCTCTGATCGTGGGGCTGGAGAGCATACAAACTTCGCACCCTCTCGTTGGTCCCGATCCAAATCTCTGGCAGTAAGAACAAAGTATTGTGGGCATGTTTCCGAAAAAACCTTGAGACCTCTTCGTTGAGCCCGACGTATCTCTTCCGCAGCTTCTTCGCAACTAACGTGAAAAATTTGGATGGGAACATCAAGGAGTTCCGCCAGCATAATTACTCTATGCACAGCTTCACGTTCTACTAGCGGCGGCTTTGCCCAGGCATGAAATTTTGTACTGTTTTTTTCCGCTGCTAGTAACTTTTCTGTCATATACATTATAGCATCATGATTCTCTGCATGAACACACACTAGCGCCTGCTTTCTTTTCGCCACCTCTAATACCCTTAGTATTTCCGCATCATCTAGTCGATTTCTGGGATAAGTCATGAATAATTTTAAAGATCTATGACCGCTATCTACAAGAGCCGGCACTTCTCGGTTGATAACTTCGTCACTCGGATCGCTTATTATCAAATGAAACGAGTAATCGATGCACGATTGTCGAGCCTTCTCATGGTATTCCTCCACAATGGGCTGCAGCAGCTCCCCTTTTTCTTGAGCAGCAAAGCAAATAATGGTTGTTGTTCCTCCGCAAGCAGCCGACCGCGTTCCGCTCAAAAATGTTTCCGAGTTTCGTCCACCTCCGCTCGACCGCTGATCAATATGGCAGTGGCTATCTATCCCGCCGGGCATTATGTATTTACCGGCAGCATCTATTTCGCGTGCACCCGATTTAAGGTTTTCGCCCAACGCCACTATGCGGCCTCCTTTTATCGCTACATCACATTGGGAAATTTCAGCGGCATTTACGACTATTCCACCCTTTATAACCATATCAAAATCAACCAACTCACGCCCTCCAATAAATTTCGTCCAATTTAATTTTCAAGATATCGTTTCACGTACAAGCAAAGTTATTATTTTAATTGGTGACCCAAAAATGTATTTTTAAAACCTTAGTGTGAAATCATGGATAGTTCAGCTCGGATATTCTTTAGTACAAATGATGTTAACAAAACTCTTATTGAACGAAAAGGCACAAGCTGCCCCCAACACTTATTATCATGCCACCAGAAATCCATTTCAAACCTTCTGTCCACTGAAAGAACACTACGAAGCTGACGTTTGCATAGTAGGAGGTGGTTTAACCGGTGTTTCAACTGCACTAGACATAGCCCAAAAAGGGTATTCAACCCTTCTATTAGAGTCCCAACGGATCGGCGACGGAGCCTCTGGTCGTAACGGGGGCCAACTCGTCAACGGCTTTGGGTGCAGTATCAATACACTCCAAAAATGTGTCGGTCACGATGCGGCAAAACAATTGTGGCATATGACGAATGACTTTATTGACGAAATAGACAATCGGATACGAACATACAACATAAAATGCGATAGGGCTAATGGGTATATTTTTGCTGCTACCAATCCTCTGCAAATGAGGTCTTTGCGTATTTTACAAAAGAAATTGAGCAATGACTATCAGTATCTGAACACAAGTATCTTGGAAAAAGAAGATATGAGAAGTTGGATAAAAACGGATCTATATTATGGTGGCCTAATAGACCACAAGTGTGGCCAAATACATCCGTTAAACTATCTGCAAGGACTTACTCTAGCAGCCAGAACTTTAGGAGTGCGATTTTTTGAAAATAGTAAAGCAATTTCACTAAGTTTTGGTAATAGGCTGAAAGTGCAAACGAGTGGTGGATCCGTCAGCGCGAAGTATGTCGTGCTAGCGGGAAACGCTCACCTAATAACATCGCATCGCCAAGTGCAGAGAAATATTACTAGCGTAACGAGTTCTATAGCTGTCACGGCCCCGCTTCCCAAAGAGCTTGTTAAGAAACTATTCCCCGGCAACGTAGCAATAGCTGATTGTAACAACATCCTAGATTACTACAGACTAACGAAAGACCGACGACTTATCTTTGGCGCCGGAGCCGATTTCTTGGGAAGTGAACCGGATAATATTGAGGATTTCATAAAGAGACGAATTATTCGCCTCTTCCCGGAAATCAAAGAGTTAAAGTTGGATTATGCGTGGAACGGATTTATTGCAAGTACAATAAAAAAAATTCCTCTACTCAGTGTGCTAAATTCGAATGTCTATTTTGCGCAAGGGTTTTCAGGCCATGGTCTAGCACTGACTGGCCTGGCCGGGAAACTGATCAGTGAAGCCATCGCGGGCAACTCTGGGCGTTTCAGATTGTTGGCAGATGTAAAACACAGGGCATTCTTGCCTTCTCCACTCAAAAATACATCATTGCGTATAGCTAAATGGTTAAGGCAAATTGAGGATCATATTCACTAAGAAACCAAGCTTTTTTACTTCAAATCTTGCAGATCAATAAAGGTGTGGCTATATTGTCGTTATGTTTTACAGTATATAGCGGATAGTGCTTAATTAAATGCTTGACCCTTTTGGACGCGACATTTCCTATGTTAGAGTATCTGTGACTGACAGATGTGACTTTCGGTGTACGTACTGTATGTCGGAAAATATGACTTTTCTCCCAAAAAAAGATTTATTGAGCCTTGAAGAGCTAGAGAGGCTATGTAGTGTATTCGTTGGACTTGGTGTCAGAAAATTACGTTTGACTGGCGGTGAACCGTTAGTCCGAAAGAATATTATGAGCCTAATATCAGGGTTGTCTAAACACTTGGCTACTGGAGCTCTGGAAGAGTTGACACTAACTACCAATGGCTCCCAGCTGACCCGATACGCTCAACAGCTAGCCAACCATGGAATCCGCAGAATAAACGTCTCGATCGACACCCTAAACCCTGAAAAATTTAGAGAGATCACAAGATGGGGAAACCTTGAGAAAGTTATAGAGGGGTTAGAGGCAGCAGACAGTGCTGGGCTTCAAATAAAACTGAATACCGTGGCCCTACGAGGTATTAACGAAGATGAACTATCCCATATGGTGCAATGGGCAGGCGATCGCGGCTACGATATGACTATTATCGAAGTGATGCCAATGGGCGACATCGGGAGTGAGACGAGAATTGATCAATATCTGCCGCTATCATCAGTAAAATCTAAACTGTCTGAATTTTTTACCCTACAGGAAACGGATTATAAAACAGGTGGTCCAGCGCGCTATACCGACGTAAAAGAAACAGGCGGCAGACTTGGCTTTATCACACCTCTTACGCACAATTTTTGTGAAAGCTGCAACAGAGTTCGAGTTACTTGCACTGGAACTCTTTATATGTGCTTAGGGCAAGAAGACGCTGCAAACCTGATGGAGCCACTGCGAAACTCTGAAGGTAACGAAGCCCTGATAGAAACAATTATGGAAGCAATTTCCCGTAAGCCAAAGGGACATGATTTTATAATTGATCGTGGCAAACAAGTAACGCCAGTGCCCCGGCATATGAATGTAACTGGGGGATAATTGCGGTTAGTGATGCTATAGATATTTCATTAGGCAGTCGCTCTTTAGCGCAATCAGCGGAGAAAAATCCCTCGCCGCGTAATATTCTGGTCGAACAAAACTTTCACCCCGATTGTCCACGGTACTCACGTTAACATAGAGTAAAAGCCTTCTGAGAGGAGTGATATTTACGCTGGATCCATGCACGACCGTCATATTCATTAATAGCATAGTGCCCGCAGGCCCCTCGATGGCCTCAATACCTCTCTTATCTACCAAACGCGACATTGTGGAATCGGTTATATCATACCTAAACTTGGCCGCGCCTTCGTGATCAGTAACATTATTATCTATAATGGATTCGGAAACTACTCCTTCTTCGTGCGAGCCAGGTATTGCTAAAACAGGTGCGTTACAGGCGGAAACATCGTCTAGAAAAATACCAATCATTATTCCCTTTGCTTCGGGAACACCGTCTACGCGATGGTATGTTCCAAAATCTTGGTGCCATTCCACTATCGAACCATTTCGCTGTTTTATATTGATTCGAGATTGATGGACAAACACTTTCTTCCCAAGCAGCTGCTCAACGGGACGCAACAACTTTGGATGCCGGATAAGTGCTTTAAAGCGCTCATCAAACATATGCATGCCCCAGCAAACATGAGGGGAACCATCGGATTCGCGAGCGACCTCGGGGCCGGGCCTCTTTAACACTTCCAAGGATGCCTTTTCCAGAATGGAGATTTCCTCGTTTGAAAATAACTTAGGGAGTACCAGCCAGCCCTTTTCGTTGTACTCAAGCACTTGTGGTTCGGTAAGTTCCATTTTACTCTCTCAACGTTTCAGGCCTTCAAGCATTGATCTAGCACCTACATCCAATAGTAAAAGATCAAATCCCATTAGCAAAACCTGATAACCACTCGCTATTTTTTCATTTCCCTCTGAAGCAGAAAGACAGAGCCCCCCCAATACTTTACTGGCTCCTTTAATTGATTGTTCGGCTCTCTGAATCGCACCTACGACATCGGGATGATCACGGTTTCCAACATGTCCCATACTTGCCGCTAAATCCATTGGTGCAATAAAAAAAACATCTATCCCTTCAACCGTAAGAATCTCCTGAATATTCTCTACAGATTCAATATGCTCAATCAAAGCAATTATGACTACATCCTTAGAGGCTTTATAATAGTCTAAGGCATCACCATTTCCCCAACGCATTGGTGCATAAAATGGCCCCCAACCTCTTTCTCCTTCGGGCGGGTAGCGAACAGCATTGACTGCTGCCAGCGCAGCCTCTTTAGACGTAATCATTGGAAAAACGATACCCATGGCGCCAGAGTCTAATACGGGTTTCGTGTAACTAATTGAGGGTTCCATAACACGAACAATCGGAGCACACTCAGTTCCAGATGTCGCCGTTATCATATGATGACACGACGCGATATCAATAGCGCCATGCTCCATATCTATGAACAACCAGTCAAATCCCGAATTTGCTAATGCCTGAGCAATATTAACACTCGGCATGCTGGCCAGAACACCAGCACTAATTTTGCCTGCATTTAGGCGCTCTCGGAGCGGATTTAGCATAGCATTTTCTCCCAACTACGGTCCGTTAACCATTTGAGTACGCATATTATTTAACGATGAAATGAACTTAAATTTAGTCCCAACTGAAACCTGGTGTTCGAAGATAAAAGTGCAATCCTTCATCTTGAACAACGAAACTTCTCATTCGGCGATTTCCTCTGTTGTGATGAGAGTGCAATTCCGAACCTGGCGTGATTTGAGCTGCTCCGGTTACCCATGGAACCTTGTCTTCTTCTATCATTGAATGAATGCCCTCACCTTCAATAGCAAGCGTTATAGCCGCACCATTGTGTCGATGAGGTCGTTGGTCGCCTCCTGACTCCAAGGTATTTATTGCAGTATTTATCATAGGGATCGTATTTCTACTTGGAGCAGTAGCTGGCGTTGAAAACTGTATAGAGACACCAGATGTTTCAGCTGTTTTTGGCCGCTTATATATCTCCGTTAAATGTTTTTCAATTTCGTCATTAGGCCAATGCACAGTTTCACTTCTTGATTTACCCGGAGACGGGGGTCGCAAGCCTTCGAATGCAAGTAAAGGCTCATTCGTAACACAAAACAAAACTGCCGCTTCATCCGCCTTATGAGTAGTTTTATTCCCACCAGGAAAACAAAATACATCGCCTGCACCCCATTTAACCACATCGGACCCGTTGGTGCTTTTTCCCTCGCCTTTAAGAACGTAATAAACTTCTCCCGAAGCAGCAAATGAATGACTTATAGTATCTCCCGACTGCACTTTCACATAACGTGCAAGAATAGAGGGAATAGTGGCCGGATATGGTATTTCGAGTTCGCCAGAAATATCCAATTCTATCAAACCCGACTCGCCATCTGGGTCGAAGGCCCTGTCTCGCTCGGCCAAAAATTGATGCCGTGGTACGGCGGGCCACGACCAGTTAAAAAAATTCTCTGGGCTATTATAAATTGCTCGCTGCTTCTGGGCCAGTTCTTGATCACCTTGTGTTGAAGAAGTTCCTTTTTCCAAAACAGTATCTGTCGCCATCATGATTCCCCCTTAGAAAGTTGTACCGAGGAGCCATTGTACAGATATATCGAAGCCTTTGTCATCTTATTGACGATACCTTTGTTTACATTATTAAGAGTATATTGCGTAAGATATTGTACCAAAATTTGTGTATTGAAGTTCATTAGGCTGAATAATTAATGAAAATCTCTGCTATTCAAACTTGTATTTAGCTTATTCTTAGAAGTACGAACCCTTTTCGATGAGGCGGATGAAGTGCCCACAACCAAGGGCTTATCTGCATGAGTAACATTGTCACTAAAATTAATATGGTGATAACTTTTTTCTGATAATTTGTCCAAATAGGTTGTTAAATCGTAAAGTTCCCGAGAAATGATATGAACAACTTCTCCCTCACGTTGTAATTTCCCTGTTACTCCTAATAGTTTTGCATTCATTACAGTCCGCCTAAAACGTTGGAGTTGAAGAGACCAGACGACTAGATTTGCCACCCCCGTCTCGTCTTCTATTGTAATGAATATAATCCCCTTAGCAGTACTTGGACGTTGTCTGACCAAGACTAAACCAGCTACGCTAACACTGTCCCCATTGTTCAGACTCTTAAGAAGAGAAATGGGTTTATATGAGTGAGTCAACAAATCTCGTCGGAGTAGATTAACTGGATGAGATTTCAAAGACAAACGAAGAGACGCATAATCATCAACAACCTCCTCACCAACGCTAGCTATCGGTAAGGATACTTTAGGTTCACAATTGGTAAGAACGTGCTCGCAACTTTCTACAGCAAATCTAAATAATGGAAGGCCCTGGTTGTGTGATTGTATTTTTTTAAACATAGAGCTATCCAAACCACGTACTGCCCAGAATGCCTGGCGCCTTGAAAGCGACATCGATCGAAAAGCGTCCGCTCGTGCCAATATTTCAAGAGTCGGTATCGTAACATTAGCTCTACTAATCAATTCACTAAGATTGTTATAACCTTTTCCCTTGTTCTCTTGCATGAGTAACGCCTCTTCTTTTTTTAATCCCTTGATCTGATTCATTCCCAATCGCAAAGCCATACTCCCATCGCTATTGCGTTCCAAATCACAGTCCCAGCCAATAGCATTGACGTCTGGAGGTAATACGATTACTCCATGTTCACGCGCATCCCGGACAATCTGAGCCGGCGCGTAGAAACCCATAGGCTGAGAGTTTAATAATGCTGCAGCGAAAACAGCGGGCATGTGGCATTTCATCCAACTAGATATATAAACTAACAGCGCAAAACTGGCTGCATGACTTTCCGGAAAACCGTAATTTCCAAACCCCTCAATTTGTCTAAAGCAACGTTCTGCAAATGTACGCTCGTAGCCACGCTTAACCATTCCATCTATCATTTTCAATCCAAGCTCACCAATCTTATCGGTTTTTCGGAAAGTGGCCATTGCTCTACGCAGTTGATCTGCTTCGATAGGGGTAAAACCTGCCGCAACAATAGCTATCTTCATTGCTTGTTCCTGGAATAATGGAATCCCCAACGTTTTTTTGAGAACCTGTCGTAATTCTTCAGATGGTAATTCGATAGGTTCGTCACCATTACGACGTCTTATATAAGGATGAACCATCTTGCCCTGTATTGGACCAGGCCGGACAATTGCGACCTCGATAATTAAATCATAAAAACACCTTGGCCGTAACCGAGGAAGCATCGCCATTTGCGCCCGGCTTTCCAATTGGAAGACTCCTAAAGAATCACCTTGGCACAGCATATCGTAAACTTTTGAATCTTCGGCTGGAATATTTGATAATTCAAGATCCAAACCATAGTGACGACGCGCAAGAATAAAACTCTTTTGCAAACAACTCAACATTCCAAGTGCCAACACATCTACCTTGAGTATACCAAGTGAATCTAAATCATCTTTATCCCATTCTATTACCGTACGCCCATACATCGTGGCATTCTCAATTGGCACCAATTCATCGAGCCGATTACGTGTTATCACGAATCCTCCAACGTGCTGAGAAAGATGCCTCGGAAAACCAATTAATTCCTTAGATAATTTGATGACAAGTCGAAGCGTTCTATCACTGGGATTCAAACCAATTTCAGATATTTTTTCACTGGATATTTCACTGATATTGATACCGCGAACCTGGTTAACTAGCGCACTAATTATGCTTTCGGAAAGCCCCATTACTTTTCCAACTTCGCGTAGCGCGCTCCGCGAACGAAAAGTAACTACTGTAGCGGCTAATCCAGCACGTTCTCTGCCGTACGTTTTATAAATATGCTGAATTACCTCTTCACGCCGCTCATGCTCAAAATCAACGTCGATATCTGGTGGCTCACCGCGCGCCTCACTTACAAACCTCTCAAACAATATATCCGATCGACTAGGGTCAACCGCAGTAATGCCCAAGCAATAACAAACGGCTGAATTTGCAGCGGAACCACGTCCCTGACACAATATATTGTTATTACGCGCAAAACTAACCATGTCATAAACGGTCAGAAAATAGGGTGCATAGTTTAACTTATTTATAATGGTAAGTTCATATTCTAACTGCTTTTTAACCGCTTTTGGTATTCCATCTGGATATTTGTCAATTGAGTATCGCTGTTTTGCACCTTCCCATGTTCGGACTTTTAACTCTTGTTCCGCTGTGTGACCTGACTGAGTTAATATACTTGGATACTCGTATTTTATATCCGCCAGAGAGAATTTACATCTATCGGCTATATCAATCGTCTTCGCTATGGCGTCAGGATATTCTTGAAACTCCCTTAGCATTTCTGAAGGCGATTTCAGGTGGCGTTCCGCATTCACCTCAAGTTCAAAGCCAGCTTGACTTATAGTGCATTGTTTTCGAATGCATGTTAATACGTCTTGGAGTGGACGCCGACTGGGCTCGTGATATAAAATATCATTGGTCGCAACCATTGGAACACCTGTTCTTTGCGCCAACTCATGTAGTGTCTCAAGTTTGGAAACATCTTCTCCCCTGTATCGTAATGAAGTGCCAAGATATACTGATCCAGGTAATAACTCTGCCCAATTAGTAAGTTCTGCGGAAAATTCTCTTTCTATTTCCTCTACCTTCTTACGCTCCATATACAAGTTTGGTATATCAAAAGATGTTGGAGGTAGAACAATTAAGATCTGACCTAATGCATACTCGGCAACATCAGCACGCCACAACTGACATATTGATTTTTGGGCTCTACGTTTACCGAGCGTTAACAACCTAGTTAACTTACCGTACGCAGCAAGATTTGTTGGCAAACAAACTACACTCGCCCCATCTTCAATATCAATGCGCGCCCCAATTATTGCTTGAATTCCAAGGTTTCTAGCAGCCACATGGAAGCGAACCACTCCAGAAAGTGTATTACGATCGGTGAGTGCAATGGCTCTATAACCAAGCAACACAGCCCTCTCAACTATTTCTTCTGGATGCGACCCTCCTTCAAGGAAACTGAAATTACTTAAAACATTAAGTTCTGCATATTTGACCACACATTTTTTCATTACATAGCTTCTCACGCAAAGAACCCATGCAAATACCAATTTAAGTTTTGATTATCTTTTTTTGTAAATTCTTTGAATAACCAATACCTTTGTCCCTCAGTATCCTCGACCCTAAAATAATCCCGCGTCATATGATAATTTTCTATGCACCACCACTCCGGGCTAATACGCTCTGGTCCATTAACTCGTCTAATCTGAATATCCTTATTACGCCAAAAAAAATGCTTTGGTTTTTCATTCTGACATAACAAAATTGGATCTATTTGTTCTGGATATTCCATCAGATACAGAGGACGTACATTTAAAAATTGGTCCAGTGAGCTCTTTATTTGCATACTTAATTTCGGGGAATCTAGAATAGAATCAACACACACAATTGGCTCAGACCGATCTGGGCAATAACCTTCTTCAACCGACCGTAAAATAATTTTACTCACACCGAATTTGTTAGTTAGACGATCTACAAGTTCTGACAATCGCACGTTAACTGGTCTGTTTTTGCTACCCAGGTGCATTTGTTGTTGGTTCAGAATATCAACAACCGTTGCTTCTAATGTGATAACGTCTACAGCAGACTCTAATGCAAAACTGTCCAATTTTTCAGCAAATAATTTCAAAAATAAGTCAATATTTAGACTCGTTTGACTAATACCGATAGTTAGCTTCTGGAGTTTTCCATCTATTCTGTATAGACTTAACTGCAGCTGACGTACTCCGAGCGATTTAATAACAAGTACTTGTATTAATTGAAAAAGTAGATGCTTGATCACCTTCATGATAGCTTCCGATGTAGAAACTGGATCTAATAAAACAAGACGCGTCAAATATGGAAAATGATGTGTCTGTGGTGATATAGATTCTTTTTCCAATCCTAGAGCTTGATCCAGACGTTGCCGCACAATTGAGCCAAATCGTGTTCGGAGTGGAGCTCTTGGAACCCTGGCCAGTTCATTGATTTTCCGCAACCCAACCTTACTTAAATCCTCTACTAGGTTCATCGGCAAACGTAGCGCTGTTAGAGGTAACCGCGAGATAGCCATTTGTTGGGCTTCTGGTAGAATTATCTGAGATGACAATCCTCCATACCGAGCTACCGCCCAGGCGCTACCAGCTGTATCTGCAATAGCGCTACGAACTGTCCAGCCAATATCCGATAGGTGTTTACTAATATTATTTAAAAGTTCTGTCTCTCCATCAAAAAGATGTGCACAGCCAGTAATATCTAACCATATACCAGCGTCTCCTATTCTCTCGCTAAATTTGTCAACCGAGACAAGCGGCGTATACTTTCCACACCAATCCGCTAATCCTTTGAGCTCAATTTTGTCTGCAACTGAATCTAATTCGGATACTATTAGATTTGAGCAAGTTGCTAACGCGTCACCAAGTGAACCACCAACAATAATGCCTAGTTGTGTTGCTAGGTCACAAGCCGAAACAACTACACACCGCCCTAATTCACTTTGTGTCAGCACTATAGCACGAGTATTAACATTCTTGGCCTTTACCCTATTTTCTGAGTGCTTCAATCTTTCTACCGAGAAATGCGGAAACCAAAGGTAAAGTATGCGCCTATTTATCTTATTATGTTCCTGTTTTGTTCTCATTTTCTCAAATTAATGGTATTGTGAACAAAAATAAACTATTTTCGGGACATAACACTATTCTGATAGTGAAAACTGGTCGCTAATAAATAAATTAACCCCTCGCTCGCTGCTCCATTATATTGTCATATGCAACATTTACGGAGGCCATTTTATCGGTAGCCTGACGAATAAGTTCTTCCGGCATACCATTTGCCACCAATTTGTCCGGGTGATTTTCCATCGTCAATCGCCTGTATGCTCTTTTGACTTCATCGTCTGTTGCTGACGGCTCAACCCCTAGTACGCTGTATGGATCATCCTTAGCCAAAGCCCCATAAACAGCAAGAACTCGCCTGAATTCTAACTCGCTAAAACCAAAAATTGTGGCTACTTGCTCTAAGTATTCTATTTCATCTGGGTTCACAACACCATCGGCCTTCGCTATATAAATAAGACTCCCAAGCAATTCCTCCAATACAGGAGAGTTAGGATTGAATAACCTTGCTATTTGCTTGGCGTAAATTTCAAATCCGGCTATATCCCGTCGCGCTAAGTCCCATACTTTACCAACGTTCTTGGTTTCATAATCAGAAATATGAAAAATTTCCCGGAATGCCGCAATCTCATCTCTCGTGACAATGCCATCGGCTTTCGCCATTTTTGCTGATAGGACGATTACACCGATAGTAAAAGCTATCTTGCGCTTCGACTGCTCTTCGTCAATCAGTAAATCGCCGGCACCTTCGCTTATTTTATCAACGGCATGACCAGCTGCGGTGCCAATTAAAGCTCCCAATGGTCCCCCTAGCGCGAGACCAGCCGCTCCCCCAATAATTTTTCCCCAAACACTCATACGATTGCACCAAAATGGTTCACTTTTAGAATCATCCAAAAATAATAGCCGTTTTCTAATAGTAAAAAAATTCTACTATTATTATTATTACCTATCTACCGGTCATTTTGGCTACGGCAAAATTTTTATGGCTATGAGTTTTCAAATATCCTACGATCGCCTCGCGTGTTTCGTGTTGAGACGCAAAGAGTTTACCAAAACATTATTTTCTCGTCCTCTAACAGATTTTTGCTAGGAAACTAAAATGCAAGTTGACGCTATACCCTCTGACGAAAACACGCGTGATAAAGTTATCGGGATTATGAAGCAGCGATTTGGCGAACAATTTACGATTGCAGAGGCCATAAGGGAGCGTCATGGGAAAGGCGAGAGTTATCATGACACTGCATCGCCGGATGGCGTCTTTTTTCCAAAAACAACTGAAGATGTAGCTGAAGCTGTAACGATATGTGCAGATCACAAATTCCCTGTAATTCCCTTTGGTGTTGGAACATCTTTAGAAGGACATATTGCTGCGTTGCGTGGCGGATTATGCATCGATTTATCGATGATGAACGAAGTCCTGGAAGTGAACGTCGAAGATTTGGATGTAAAAGTACAAGCTGGCGTCACCCGAAAGCAACTAAACGAATACCTCCGTGATACCGGCTTATTTTTTCCAATAGATCCAGGAGCAGATGCTACGATAGGGGGAATGGCTGCAACTAGAGCATCAGGCACCAACGCAGTTCGCTACGGTACGATGCGCGAAAACGTTCTGTCTCTAACTGTAGTAACCGCAGACGGAAGAATTGTTCAGACAGCTCAAAGAGCTCGCAAGTCTTCCGCTGGATATGATCTTACTCGTCTATTTGTGGGATCTGAGGGTACTTTAGGCGTGATCACCGAAGTGAGATTAAAAGTTTTCGGCGTCCCTGAGTCAATCACTTCGGCTGTCTGCCAGTTTGAGGATCTGGAAAGCGCTGTTAACACCTCCATTTTAGTCGTTCAGGCCGGTATCCCCGTCGCTCGCATGGAATTGCTAGATGATATACAGATGGAAGCCTGTATAAAGTATTCTAAACTTGATGGATATAAAGCTAAACCCACCATATTTTTTGAATTTCACGGGACTAATGCTGGAGCCAAGGAGCAAGCAGAGACAGTTCAGGAAATAGCAGAAGAATTTGGTGGCTCTGCATTCCAGTGGACGGCCGAAATGGAAGACAGAAATAAACTATGGCAAGCCAGGCATGACGCATATTACGCTGCAATTGCTCTTAGAGAAGGCTGCCAGGGCTGGGCAACAGATGTCTGTGTTCCGGTGTCACGTCTAGCGGAGTGCATAAATCAAACAAAAACCGATCTCGAGAAAACAGGTCTGATATCGCCACTTGTTGGACACGTGGGTGACGGAAATTTTCATATGTTATATATCGTGAATCCTGATAACCAGGAAGAAATGGCTCTAGCGCAAGGTCATTCTGATAGGATGGTGATGCGAGCTCTAGAAATGGGGGGTACATGCACAGGAGAACACGGTGTCGGTTATGGCAAGATACACTTTCTGACGGATGAACACGGCGAATCAATGGCACTTATGCGGTCTTTAAAGACCGCCTTCGATCCACAAAATATTATGAACCCCGGAAAAATAATAAATGTATAGAAACATTGCCTATTTTAATAGAATTACCAATCGCCGATTTTATTCAATATCGACATTAACATGAAGTTTTGATCCATTCGCTTATCCATGCTGCTATCTCAGCAGAATGACTGTCCATCATAAACATGTGGGTTGCTCCTTCAAACCCAATTTGGGGAAGATGGACAAGATTAGTTCTTCCACCAACGGAGTCTATATGCTTGCAGACTAGTTGCGTCTCCTTTTCAGCCGCTATCCATCGCTCTGATTGGTCAATAAAATCACCTAGCAAAACTAGCCAAGGCTGTTGTCCAACAGTTTCTTCCGTCAGGTCGTCAAGCCTCGGCCAACCAGATGACTCTGCGCAAACCACTCCCCTAATAATATCACTGTTCTCCACAGCCGCCCGCGAGCCAAGAAATCCTCCCTGACTATGACATATCAAAACGCATGGCCCAATCTTTTTTAAAACTTCGCCAATCCCCCTAATTTGGGCATCCGACGTGGACGTCCAGCGGGGAACGAATTGCCGTTGAAACGATGTCAAGGATTGCAATGGAAACTTTTGCCCCTCAAAGGGCTCATTGATTTCAAAATTTTCCAGTCTGCCGAATCGAAAAATCTCCCAAGCCTCTTTCAGCGTTCTGGGGACTGGGTCTCCCTCCCAAACACCTTCAATCGCGCAAAAACCAGAACGGCCTCTTTCGACATTATCTATCACGTAGACGGCATAACCTTCATTGAGAAAATTATGCAACCAACCTGGCCTGCCGTCGGGCGTCGTTTCCCAGCAAGCACCTGTTAATCCGCCTCCATGCAATAAGACCAAAGGCCACTTAAACTTTTGCTTTTCTGGAATAAAATACTGGACGTAAATTTGCTCTACCAAAAATTCCCCATTTGGGTCCTGATCATGTGATGAAGTCTCGGTGAACCAAATCGTTCGCTTTGGTTGATCTCGAACTTCGATTATTCTGCCTCCTATATGAAAACTTCCAAAATCCTTCAGTGCATACATCACTCAACCTCACTCGTTTAAACATTACCCCTAGTACAACTGACAAACTTTCGTTACCTTTTTCGTATTTACTTGACCACACTCTCACAAAAATTAACTATGACACAACCACCCTCAGCAAAAGAGTTAATTTATGAAATGGATCAGACTTCAGACGGAATTTGGGGTCTCCTTTGGGATTTTAGAAGGACAATATATTTCCTTGGTCAATGGCGGGTTATTTGATGATATTCAATTTACCGGGGAAAAAATAGCTCTAGAGAAGGCAAAACTGCTAGTACCTTTAGAACCAAAAACTTTTTACGCGGCCGGTCTAAATTACGCTGAACACGTCATTGAACAAGCCAAAGCAAATCGCCGTGAGCCAATGATCCCGCAGGCCCCACATATCGGCTACCGTGCTAATAATGCACTTATTGCTCATAACGAGCCAATTGTTAAGCCGAGAGATGCGTCTGACGAATTTCAGTACGAAGGCGAATTGGCAGTAATTATCGGAAAAACAGCCAGGAATATATCTGAACAAGAAGCACTCGAATATGTTTTTGGCTATAGTATAGGGAACGACGTCAGTGAGCGAAAATGGCAAAGAGAAGACAGGACTATGTGGCGCGCGAAAAATACGGATACTTTCAAGCCAATGGGACCGTGGATAGAGACAAATGTTAATCTAGATGATTTGACAACTGTTGTGCGTGTAAACGAAACTGAAATGATTTCGTTCAAAACGAACAACATGATCTTCGGCGTGGAAAGATTTATTAGTGCTATGTCGCAATATTTGACCCTCTTCCCAGGAGACATGATTTGGATGGGGACAGAAGGTCACTCGAAGAACTTGAGCCCAGGAGACATTTGCGAAATAGAAATAACGGGCATAGGGGCTCTCAGAAATCCTGTTATTCTCTCTTGCTAACAAATATAAGATACCACGAAATTAGCTTCATTTTGGGAAATTAATTGGAATTTATGCTACTTGAACAATTTTATAATGCTACTACCAGCGCTATTTGCTATACTCAACGCCTGGTTCGACAACTGCGTTTGAATACTACTAGCTGCGGAACGAACAACATCCCTCGCTATTTCTGATTCGACTACGTTGCCAAGATTCTCTATTACAATCTGTTCGAAATCTCGCACACCCCCTTCTCTTAAACTAATAGCCCGATCGGCAGATCCAAGCGAGCTCTGAGACTCCGATAGAGCTGTCTCAAAAGTTTGAAACTCATTTTGTAGAATAGCTAATGGATTACTAATTTTCCCTCCCGTAATAGCCTCCTCAAGCTCGTCCAGCGCTGTCCCAACTGAGCCCTGAGATGAAATGATAAGGTTCTCCCCATCAACTGTGGCTGTAACCGCTACATCTTTCGTGCCCGAAGCCAGTAAATTTGTTGAGTTGAATCCACTGTTTTCCACAATCTTCTGGGCTTGTTTCATCAAATTTTCTACATCATCGCGCAAGATGCGCGTTTCAGATTCCGAATTATCTGTATTTGCCAACAATATAAGTTTCTCTTGAATACTGGCAGTTAACTCAGAAATTGAATTAACACCAGACTGGGCAGTGCTTACAGCACCACGCAAGCTATTCAGGCCTTGGGTGATAGACGAGGATACCTTTAATTTGCTTCTAAGCTCTTGTCCTAAGGTAAAGTCCGAGGCATTCCCCACAAGGTCACTTTTGCGCCCTGACGCCAACTTATTAATCGCTGTAGCAGACGTTTTTTTTGCTGCACTAATACCTCTAAGCGACCGAAAAAAATCAGAACTCCCCGTTACTGGATTAATAGCCATATCTTAACCAGTCGTTTTTTCTATGTGGATAGTAATCCCAAAAGTTTACTATATTTCTCTATTAAATTTCTTCTTCTTAATTAGTAAGTTTATGATAGAGAATCAACAACAGCTTAACGATTCATTTGAAATGGGATATCATTATCATCGACATTCCCATTAAAAATAGCTCATTTTATAGTGTCTTTTGAAAGTTTTAATCTGGGTCAATGAGTCAATGAAATTTGCACTACATTTCGGCAACATTACTTTTCCAAAGCCTGAGGATGCGAAGAAACTAGCAACCCTAGCAGAGTCAGCAGGGTTTGAGTCGATAATTGCGGTTGAACACACCGTCATCCCCTCAAACTATTCAACCAAGTATCCATATAACGAAACGGGACGCCTTCCAGGTGACATCGACACCGACTGGCCAGATCCCTTGGCTTGGCTTACGTATATCGGTGCCATAACCCAGTCGATACGTTTAATAACTGGCGTGTTAATTTTGCCACAGCGTAATCCTTTGATACTCGCCAAACACCTGGCCACTATTGATTGCCTAACTAATGGAAGATTAGAATTAGGTGTAGGCGTTGGCTGGTTAAGGGAAGAATTCGATGCTCTGGGCATACCGTTTAAAAAACGTGGAGAACGAATGGACGAATATATCCAATCTATGAGAAAATTATGGACTGAGAACCATGCTAGTTATTCAGGGAATTTCGTTAATTTTAACCAAATGAATTGTAGTCCAAAGCCTAAAAATAGTCGAATACCGATAATAATAGGTGGTCACTCTAAAATAGCTGTTAAACGTGCAGCCCAGCTTGGAGACGGTTTTTTTCCCGCTACCGGAATGCAAGCAGACCTTGAACCCCTTTTGGATATGATTAAACAAGAAGCCCTAAAAATGGGGCGTGATCCAAAAGATATCGAAATAATGACTGGTTGCCCTGAAGTACTTCCTGGCTCTGGACACGATGCTTTGCACGCTGTTGAGTATAAAAAAAACCTGGGGGTGAACCGGTTAGCTCTTCCGGTAAGCGCCTTTCTACCTGACTTAGAAACAAGATTATTAACGTTTGGTGAGTCCGTGATAAAAAAATTTCAAAGATAAACGCCGCCTGGTTGCTTTTATTTACAGTTATAATAATTATCACCAAGTGGTGTCGTTGAACTAACATATGATGCGTGGAGACCCATTTATTAGAAACAGCTTTCTAACAAATATTGGTAATAAGAAAATGCTTAACAAAAAAGATGGAACCAATATGCAAGATCAAACACAACCCCTTAAAGTCTTCTGGCAACCCGGTTGCTCAAGCTGTCTAAAGACAAAGGAGTTTCTTTTAGATCACGGGATGGCATTCCAATCTATAAATGTACTAGAAGATAAAGCAGGCTTAGAAGAACTTAAACGCCTTGGCATTCAACTGGTCCCAGTGGTTGCCCGCGGCAATTCATGGGCAAACGGTGCCGTTTTTCGGGACGTAGCTAAAGTGGCGGGTTTTGAATACGGTGCGCATAAAATGCTGCCCCCACAGGAGCTCAAAGATAAAGTCATAATGATATTAAAAGCAACCTCACGGTATCTTCGACAAATTCCCGACGAAAAGCTGGATGAAGTGCTTCCTGGACGACCCCGTTCATATAGGCAGCTCGTTTATCATGTATTTACGATTCCTAAAGTCTTTCTTGACCGTGTTGAAAATGATTCCGTTTATACATATGAATCTCTAAAATCTATCCTACCAGAAGATATGAAGAGTAGAGAAAGTTTAATTGATTACGGCCAGTCGACCCGAAAACGGTTTGAAAAGTGGTGGGACAAGGCCGGCATCACTACTGATTTCCACCAACCTGGCAACGTCTATTATGGTGAAGTTAATCTCCACGAGGTCCTAGAAAGAACATGCTGGCATTCAGGCCAACATACCCGCCAAATTATTCTCCTACTAAGGAAAAAGCTCAATGTGGAGCCGAATGGCGTTTTAACCGATGCTGATTTTAGCGGCCTTCCCATGCCCAAAAATGTATGGGATAATGAAAGATCTTTTGACGAAGCAGCATATTCGGAGACTGCTGAAACTTGGAAAAATACCAAGACGCACTAACTGGCTTTTTTACTTCATACCACTTAAAGTTAGATACTGTCGCTGTGGAAAAATCAAAAGAAACTGAGGCTTTTGCCTACTTGTTATAACTGCCGTTAGGAATTTTTAAATTCAAATGAAACCCATTCGTATCATGGCTGCATCCGGAATGCTTGGTTACGGTTTCACGGAGGAAGCTTTTTTAAATGGTTTAAACTTAGGTCTGGACCTCATCGCGTGTGATGCAGGATCTGCGGACCCAGGTCCCTATTACTTAGGAAGTGGTTCCGCCTTCGTGTCTCGGTTAGCAGTAAAAAGGGACCTGGGCTTAATGGTAGCTGGTGGTTTTGAATCGAAAATCCCTGTTTTTATCGGTTCGGCGGGAGGCAGTGGGTCCGATGCGCAGGTCGACTGGACACTAGGAATTCTCAAAGAAATATGCACTGAAAAAAACATCAACCCGAATGTGATTGTGCTCCGAAGCGAATTAAATAAAGAAGACTTAAAAATAAAAATCAGAGCTGGGAGAACCGCCCCATTAGGTCCTATCGATCCACTAACCGAAGAACACGCTGAAGAGACGCACAGAGTCGTTGCTATGATGGGAGCTGAACCTTTTCAGGAAGCCATTAACGCTGGTGCGGACGTCGTCATAGCTGGTCGTTCTAGTGATGCAGCTATATACGCGGCGCTACCTTTAAGTCTAGGTTGCGACCCAGGATTAGCTTGGCATATGGGAAAAATTATAGAGTGCGGTGCCCAAGTCATAGAGCCTCGAGAAGGACAAGATTGCGTTATCGGGACCTTATTTGATGATTGTTTTACCATAGAACCGGGCCATCCTGATCGTAGATGTACTCGCACACGTGTAGCCGCTCACACACTCTACGAAAACCCCAGCCCATATAAACTGAAAGAGCCCAGCGGAACATTAAACACAAAATCAGCTGTCTTCGAGCAGTTGGACGAACGTGTAGTCCGTGTTTCAGGAAGTAAATGGGAACCATCAGACCGTTACACTGTAAAACTAGAAGGTGTTAAACAGCTCGGTTACAGAACCATATTTATTGCCGGCATTCGGGACCCAATTCTCGTTGCGACTATAGAGGATTTCATAAAATCATGCAGACAACGGGTATCCAAAGATGTCACAGCGATAGGTATTTCTGAAAACTCATATACTCTAGACATAAAAGTATACGGCCATAACGCTGTCATGGGAGAAAATGAAGTTCAAGCGCCAGGGAATTCCCACGAATTGGGAATATTAGTGGATGTGATTGCATCAGATGAAGACACAAGCAAGGCTGTGTGCGCGAAAGTTCGCTACAGTCTGCTGCACACAGACTTTCCAGGGCGTATGTGCATCTCAGGAAATCTGGCTATACCATTTTCACCTTCCGACTTATCTGCCGGAGAGGTTTACGAATTTAATATATGGCATATTATGGAATGCGATGGCCCCATGGAACCGGTAAGAATAGAGGTTTTTGACACTAACACGATAAACTAACAGGCGAACCATTGTGACTAAGCTCCGAGATCTCGCAAAAGTTATTCGATCGAAGAATGCAGGTGCATTATTTTTAACACTCGACATAATGTTTGAGAACGAAGATGCATACCGAAAAGTCTCTGAATCAGGCGCTATTACCCCTAGGACAATAGCACCACTCTATAAAGTCAGCGACAACGAAGTAGAGGTGATACCTTTCGATGTTGCACTTGCAATAAAAATTACAATCCCTCGACGAATAATAGCTGGTTCTCCCGGTGACACAGATGTCTACGGCGCGCAACAACATGCCCCATTAATGGAAATAACAATACCAACCGAAACATAGGCCTGGGGCATTCTATTTGGGATGTCTTGCCCCGTACCCGTAGCGATCGATGGTGGAGCCGAGGAGGATCGAACTCCCGACCTTAGCATTGCGAACGCTACGCTCTCCCAGCTGAGCTACGGCCCCACTCTTTTCCAACCATATAATCAGCGTTTTAAAGCTTCAAGAAGAATACGGGAGATAATTAATCAGGGGTACTTGATGCCGCTGGCATCTATCACTATTTTAATAACTAGGGAATCGCGGAGTTTATATACATATGTACGCTATTATTCATCTCATTGATTCACTAATAAGCATTTATCTTTGGTGTCTATTCATTTTTGTAATTCTAACCTGGCTCATTAATTTTGGCGTGATCAACACCCAAAATCGCCTCGTTTTCCTGGTGATGGATTTTCTATACAAAATTACGGACCCGGTCCTTAGACCTATTCGTAACCTTTTACCTAATTTTGGTGGAATAGATATATCCCCAATAATTCTAGTATTGGTCTTAATCTTTATTAGAAATTTAATTGCTGTAGACATAGCTAAAATGCTGTAGCCAAGCTCTTTAAATAAACCAAAAAAAAGTGTTTCTCAGTTTTAAATTTTATAACCTTCTGTTTATTAGTGAATACACTTTATCCAGTTGTAAAGGCATAAACTAAAGTTCCACTATTAAAGATCCTCAATAGACTGTCCAAAGAACTGAGTTACAGAGCAAAATTCTATTGATAAAATATGGTTTAAAAGCGATTTTAACGGACCAACGTTAGCGGGTTATGTTATTGAAAACTAACATACTGTCAGATCAAGAAAAGGTTAGCCATGGAAGATGCAAAAATAATTGATGGAAAGGCATTCGCAGAGAAGTTGCGAAAAAAAATAGCTCAGACTGTCGTCACATTAAAAAATGAATACAAGTCCGTCCCCGGGTTAGCCGTTGTCCTTGTTGGCGAGGACCCGGCCAGTGAAGTTTATGTGCGAAACAAAGGGAAGCATACCCTAGAATGCGGCATGGAGTCATTCGAACATAAACTACCCGAAAACACTTCAGAATCTGATCTGCTCGAGCTAATCTATCATTTGAACGGAGATAATAAGGTAGATGGTATTTTAGTGCAGCTACCACTCCCAAAACATATTGAACCTCAAAATATATTGGATGCCATCGACCCCAATAAGGATGTTGACGGGTTTCATGTTACGAATGCCGGCCGCCTAGCTACCGGCGGCGATGCACTAGTGCCTTGTACTCCGCTTGGATGCCTTTTGATGTTAAAAGATCGATTTGGGGAGCTAACCGGTCAGAACGCGGTAGTAGTAGGACGTTCGAATATAGTTGGGAAACCCATGGCAGCCCTACTCACACGCGAAAATTGTACAGTTACAATCGCGCATTCTCGCACCAGGGATTTAGCTAATATTTGCAGAGCAGCAGATATTTTAATAGCGGCAACAGGCAAAGCCGAGATGATCCGCGAAGATTATGTCAAAGACGGCGCAATAGTTGTGGATGTAGGAATTAATAGGATTCCCGCTCCAGAACGGGGAGAGGGAAAAATGCGATTAGTTGGGGACGTGGCTTTCGAAGAGGTAAAAGCAAAAGCGAAGGCGATAACTCCAGTGCCCGGCGGAGTTGGCCCCATGACTATCGCCGTATTACTTCGAAATACAGTCGAAGCGGCATGCCGTCGCCGAGGTTGGCAATTTCCGCCAATTTAATAATCAACTTTCTTAAACATCAAACTTCATACATCATGGGGATTTCTGCAATAGGAATATAAATAGGGCCGCCTCCTTTAATGATACTTTCAAAAATGGTAAAAGCATTAATAGTAAAGACCCTGGTACTAAAAAGATTGTTAGATTTCTCATAAAAAGCTATGTCGTCGACTGAAGCATTCTTTAGTTTCGCCAATGTAACGTGTGGCCTAAATTCACGTTTGTCGAACGGGAAGTCACTCCTAATTAAAGTAGTAACTATTTTCTTTTGAAGAAGCGTTAAAGTAGAGTTACTTAAAACCCCTACCCACAAAGATCTTATCTCACCTTTTCGGGAAAAATGATTGACTCCACAAAGCTGCAGAAAGAACCGAGCCACCCTTATGTTCTCCAAAGCTTCGATTATCTCCTCAGTAATTCCGTTGTTGACAGTTCCTATAAAGCACAATGTTAAATGAAAGTTATGGGGTGTAACCCAAGTTGCTCCTCTAATACCATGCTGAATTCGCTTTAAATCAGCCGATATATCTGTTGGTATAGTCAGTGCAATAAATAAACGTTTCAAAATTCACCTCGAAGATCGTTAGTTTTGCTTCACCTGCGTCAGTAATTTCCTAACATATGGGATAATCCTCTTGATAATTTCCCGCACACCTTCCCGGTTCGGATGTATACCGTCCGATTGGTTCAGTCGAGGCCTCCCTGCGACCCCGTCGAGGAAGAATGGATAAAAAATAACATCATATTCCGAAGCCAATTCACTAAATACAGCATTAAACTCTTTACCATATTCTTTTCCCAGATTTGGCGGCGCTAACATTCCCGCAAATAATACTGGAGTTCCAATTCTCTTTAATTGCTGCAAAATTTTTTTCAAATTCATTCGAGTAACGGCGGGATCAAGCCCACGAAGCCCATCATTCGCTCCTAATTCCAGAATAACCGCATCTGGATTGCTGGCAAGCGACCATTCTAGACGCGAAAAGCCGGCCATACTCGTATCACCCGATACGCCGGCATTTACGACACTGACGAGCTCGCCCTCTTCTTTCAGGAAAATCTCTAATTGCGCACAAAACTGATCCGTTTCAGGCAAACCATAGCCTGCAATCAAACTATCACCGAAAGCTAATACGGTAATATCTTTCGCGTAGGACCAGCTAGGGCACCACATAATAACAAAGATAAGAAAAGTAATTAGTGGGGAGCTATAAATTTTATTGATCCTCATGTGTAAAATCCCATATAGAAAGTGTTCTATAATTCACTTAAGACCTGGTGGGTAGGCCTCTAAAATCAACCGGATATTAAAAAGTTGAAACGACAATGAGTGATAAAGAATTTTCGGCGGATCATAAAGCCAATAGTGAACTGTCCATATTACTACGTGATGTAAAGCTTGATTTGAAAAGTGGAGCCGGACTTGTCAACATTTTACGCGGTATTAACCTTGAAATAACTAATGGGTCAACGGTGAGTATAGTGGGACCATCCGGCGCTGGGAAATCCACCCTGATGATGGTCATTGCGGGGATAGAAGCGACAACATCCGGGCACGTTAATATTTTGAATGCGGATTTTTCCGGTTTGAACGAGGATGAATTAGCTCTGTTTAGACGGGACAATATAGGAATAGTGTTCCAGGCTTTTCATTTAATACCCACGATGACTGCTTTAGAGAACGTAGCGTTGCCGTTAGAGTTGGCCCGTGACCGGACATCAATTGAAAAAGCCAAGCTAAGTTTATCCCAGGTAGAACTGTTAGAAAGGGCAGAACATTACCCAGCTCAATTATCTGGCGGAGAGCAACAACGCG
>CAYFGZ010000017.1:0-41798 GCA_964342575.1 uncultured Nisaea sp.
GCTCTCCCTTGGGAACAGCTATTTTTTCCTCAAATAGGCCCCGAGGTGTTTTAACTCGAACCACCCCTGCCATATTTTCTGGGTATTCCGCCTCCGCCCACGGATCCGTTATCGTGCTAAATTTAGACGCCAGTTGCAAAGTGTCATTATCATTAAGATGCTTAGCATAATCATCCCATCCCATCGTGCCCTGCCTCAGAACAACAGCCCCACAAAATGGCATTGAGAATTGGCCATCAACTGCTCCAGTCGGCTTCCTTTTTACTTCGTCGGTTTCACCTATAATTCTCCAACCTGTGTGGGGCAAACCCACCTCAACGGCTTCTACTTCGTCCTCGGAGATATCATGTTTAGCCCTCACTTCGGCCATCGCTCCCATAGCTGCGTGACTGTATCGACAGGACGGATATGGTTTTACAGCTATATTCATAGTTTCCCATACCTTTCCTAGATCACTCGCAGCTCGAACGATATCTGGATTAGGTGCATAAGATTGAAGGAAACCATCTTTTCCTTCAATTGATCCCGCTGGTCCTTTAAATCCCTCTCTTGCAAGAGATGCCGCGATTAGCCCATTGTGCCCTGCATATCCAACTTGAAACCGCTTGGTCCAGGCTCCATCCGCCAAAAACCGCATCGACCCAGCCGTTTGACATTCTGCTATTCCAAAAGCGCTGGCCATACCCTCTGCATCCAAATCGAAAATTAGACCTGCAGCAGCCGCAGCGCCAAAAGTACCACACGTAGCCGAAGGATGATAACCCCGCTTGTAGTGATCACTAGGATTAAGCGCTAGGCTGAGACGTATTTGAACTTCAAATCCCGCCGTGATAGCCGCTATTACCTTTTTACCATCAGCTCCCACCATTTCGGCTGCTGCAAGAGCGGCTGGTACAATAGGTGCGCTAGTATGAATTGACCCAGCCGCATGCGTATCATCAAAATCTAAGCTATGAGCCAAGGTGCCGTTTATCATTGCTGCCGCTGGGGGAGTATATTTGGAGTTCGATGTTGCAGCACTTCCTATTACACTGCTTTCACCACCCGCATAGCCCATCGCTTGACTAGCAGCCAACAGTGCTGGTGTCGACTCGGCATCTTGCATCGCCCGTATTGATATACCAACCGTGTCCATAACTAGAAACTTAATTCGGTCTACTACATCAGCAGGAATATTTTCAAAAGATAAATTCGCAGCAAATTCTGCAAGCTGTTTGGTCTCGGACATAACAAGTCTCCTCTAGCACAAAGTCAGGGGCTCTCTACAACCTAAAACGCAGAGCGTCGAACGTCAATTGTTCGCTAGGATACTTTTTAGATGTAAATTAAAAACCCACCAACTAATCTAAGGAACGGGCGAACTTTTATATTAGAAACAGTCAGTCACAGATTAAGCAGAGGATCAGGTCAACCCCGTGTTAAGAATTTTCAGTACTATGAAGTTTTAATGTGGGCCGTCCAATATTTGTCACCGTATCCATTGCCATTTCTGATGGTATTTCTTCAGGATGATTTCCTAACTCTATCTCCTCAATCCTAGCACCTCGACTAGTTATCTTGTCTGTTGAAACCCTAATTTGTCGCACATCATCTTCAGCCTGCTTAAAATGGCTTTCCAATTTACCAACTCGCGCACTCAATCGTCCTATATCGTCCAAAAGTGTCGTAACCTCCTTTTGAATAACATGAGCTTGCTCCCTCATTTGAGCATCTTTCAAGACTGCCCTAATAGTATTTAGTGTCGCCATGAGTGTCGTTGGAGAAACTATCCACACTTTTGATCTCCACGATTTTTCAATTACTTCTGGAAGATTTGCATGCAGTTCAGCGTAAACAGCTTCCGATGGCAAAAACATCAGAGCTGACTCCGCTGTTTCACCCGGGATTATATATTTTCCTGCAATATCATTAACATGCTTCATTACATCACCTGCAAGTATCTTTCTTGCCTTTAAACGAGAACTATCACCATCCGAATTGACTAATGCCCTATAACTTTCCAACGGAAATTTAGCATCTATTACGATCGAACCAGGTGGATTGGGAAGAGTCAGGAGACAATCCGCCCGTTTACCTTCACCTACCACGGCTTGGAAAGAATAAGCACTTGGTGGCATGATCGATTTAACTAAATCTGCAAGTTGAATCTCGCCGAAGGCACCTCGCGCCTGCTTATTAGAAAGGATATCTTGAAGGCTTACAACCTGACTTGATAATTCTTCAATATTTTTCTGAGCCGCATCTATCAGTACTAAACGTTCTTTAAGTTCACCGAGAGTTGTTTGCTGGCTGGCTTGAGACTTTTCCATTCCCTCGCCAAAACGACGGGCTAAATCAGCTAATCGTTCCTCTAACTTCTTGCTCACCTCCCTTTCCTGCGACTGCATTAAATCTATTAGCCTAGCTTGATTTACAACTTGGCTTTCTGATAACTGCGCTAATCGGCCTGCTAATTCTCCTTGAGACTCCGCCAATCTATCTGTTGTTTCTTTGGAAGCGAGCCTGTTATCTTCCAATCGAGTAAATAACTTCTCCGACGACGACGCATTTTTGCTCAAAAATAAAATTACCACACACACCAATACGATGGGGACCACAAGCTGAGCCAACAAAAGGGGGTCCATTACCAACACTCCATATTGAAATAACAACGAAACTAATACAATATATTGTATGACATACCGCGTCTAGGCTGCTTATTTATGAGGAGGCACTTGACGCTGAATGATCCATCCCTTACGGAGATGTAACCGTTAATTTTGGACTGAATAAAATGACTATACTGCCTATAGTTTGGGCTCCTGATCCGATTTTGAAGACAAAATGTTCACCCGTCAGCGCAGTAGACGATACAATCATCAAACTAATGGACGACATGTTAGACACCATGTATCAAGCGCCCGGCGTAGGCCTCGCAGCGCCTCAAATCGGCGTAAAAAAACGGATCATCGTTGTAGATTGTTCTTCTAAAGACGAGAATCGTGCCCCCCTTCGCATGATAAACCCGGAATTAGTATCGGTATCAGACGAGGAAACTATCAGTGAAGAAGGATGCTTGTCCCTGCCTGGGCACTACGCCAACATTTCCCGGCCGGCTGAAGTCAAAGTATCATACCTCGATGAAGCGGCAGAAAATCGACTCGTAGAAGTTAGTGGGCTTCTATCTGTATGCATTCAACATGAAATCGATCATTTAAACGGTATACTTTTTATCGACCATCTATCATCTTTAAAACGAAATATGATCTTAAAGAAAATGGTAAAAGCAAAAAAAGAACGAATGGGAGATTCCTATGAGTAGTCGCCGCAATGCTAAAAGATGATGAAAGTCTGCGACTTGCCTTTATGGGAACACCTGATTTTTCGATTCCCACCCTAGAAGTTTTAGAAAACTCTTCCCATGATGTTTGCGCTGTCTATACGCAACCACCCCGCCGTGCCGGTCGAGGAAAACAAGAACAAAAAACCCCCATACACCAGTTCGCAGAAAACAGAAGCATAAACGTACACACTCCCACTGATTGGCGATCGAAAAAAGTGATTAAGCAGTTATCGGACCTTCGTGTGGACATGGCGATAGTAGTGGCATACGGGCTTATACTACCACCTCAAATTTTGAATACACCACGCTTTGGTTGTATAAATATCCACGCGTCCCTGTTGCCACGCTGGAGAGGAGCAGCTCCAATACAAAGAGCTATAATGGCTGGCGACAATAAAACTGGAATATCAATCATGCAGATGGAACCAGGACTCGATACAGGCCCAATTCTGGTGTCCGAAGACGTCCCTATTTCAAAAACGACAACCTTGCAGTCTCTGCACCAAACCCTTGCATCTCTCGGAGCATCGCTGATAAACCCGACTATTTCCGCTATCCAACATGGTACAATCAAAGCCGTTACTCAACCAACAAACGGCATAACATACGCAGCCAAACTCTCAAGGGAAGACGGACATCTAGACTGGACCAAGTCCGCTCAAGAGATAGAACGCTTGATCCGGGCCCTGAATCCATGGCCGGGAGCCTGGTGTATATTGGGAAATCAACGATTGAAAATATTTGAAGCCGAGGTGCTAAAAACAGAATCCAATTCAATGGTTCCCGGAACAATACTCGATAAGAAACTTTCAATAGCATGTGGAAAAGACCAGTTGAGATTGAAACAAATCCAACTGCCCGGCAAAAAAGTTATGAACATCGATGATTTTACAAGAGGCACTCAGGTCACTGTTGGTACTCTTTTAGAATAGAATCAATACTCTCCATTAGTTTTTCCATCTATCACTGGCCCGTTCATCCGAAGCTTTCGCCTCGACCCATTGCTCTCCCTTGGAAGATTCCTCTAATTTCCAAAATGGTGCCTTAGTCTTTAACCAATCTATCAGAAAATGGCACGCCTCAAATGCTATGTCACGGTGTGCGGCTGCACAAGCTACCATCACAATTTTATCGCCACGCTCCAATCGGCCGTATCTGTGAATAATAAGGCTTGCCTCCAGTTCCCACCGTGCATTGGCGACATCATCTATTTCTTTTAGTTGTTTTTCTGTCATGCCAGGATAGTGTTCGAGAGTCATAGAAGAAATTCGATCTGCATCAGGCATATCCCGAACCAACCCTATAAAACTTGCCAGCCCCCCAATTTTATAGTTCTGGAATCTAAGTTTCTCCAATTCTTCGTTAATATCAAAATCCTCTGCCTGCACTCTAATCATCCAATCATCCTCCGGTAACGGGTGGGAAAAAAGCCACTTCATCACCATGTTTGACCGGATGATTAAAGTCTACATATTCCTGGTTAACTGCGACTTTTATATGGGTTTCATCACTAAATACAGCGCGAAACTTATCGTCACGAGACCCTAACCATCCTATAAGTTCCTGTACATCGGATATATCATCTGATGGAAAAACTGTTTCTTCAGCTATCCCTAATTTAGTCCTAATCCAAGCAAAATAAAGAAGTTTCATAAGTCAAACTCCTTAAATGGGAAATACCTCACAAGATCGCCCTTTTCCACACCCAAGGATCCCTCTACAAGTTCAACTAAACCATCAGCAAAAACCATCGATGAAAGAATGCCAGCTCCTTCTCGACTAAATTTTTCAGCAACGAGCCGACCATTGGAAAGTTCTTTGGTGCTAACACGAATGTATTCTCGTCTTTCCGGTTTCTTTTTGTAACGAAAGCCAGATGACACAAAGTAGGATTTTGGGAATAAATTGCTTGCCCCCGCCAACTTCAAGATAATCGGCCTTGCAACTCGTAAAAAGGTCACCATCGCAGCCACGGGATTACCAGGAAGTCCTATAAAAAGAGTATTTTTTATCTCGCCTAATGCCACCGGTCGGCCGGGTTTTATTGCCAGTCTCCAAAAAAATAACCTCCCCTGGCTATCGATGATACGTTTCACATGATCTTCTTCTCCAGTCGAAACTCCACCTGAAGTAACAATCAAGTCGTGCTCGCTAGCAGCCTTCAATAATTTGGTCGATATAACGTCAGGATTGTCTGGAAGAACACCTAGATCTTCCACGGAGCATCCTATTGTCTTTAAAAGCGTGATAAGAGTGTAACGATTAGAGTCGTATATTTTTCCCGTTTCACGGGAGCCGCCGGGCTCCATAACTTCGTCTCCGGTGGAAAATATTGCCACTCTAAGACGGCTACGAACCCTCAAATCAATTCGACCCACTGAAGCAGCCAATCCGACTTCTTGAGGGCGCAGCCGCAGGCCTTCTCGCAAAATACAATTTCCAGAGCGGATGTCTTCACCGGCAGCCCTACAATTGGAACCCCGTTTTATCCCTGATGGCAAGATCACTCGACCTTCCAGGGATTTACAATCTTCCTGCATAAATACTGTATCAGGGTCTTCAACACCTGTGCCACTCGGCATTATAGCACCGGTAAAAATTTGAACTGCTTCGCCCCTTTTTTGTAATTTATGGTATGGTTTGCCAGCAGCAGCCCGCCCTACAACTGGCAACTCCGTTGACCCTTCAATATTCAAGTCATCAAAAAAAACAGCAAATCCATCGACAGCTGAGTTATTGTCTGGAGGAACATCTTCCAAGGCGACAACGTTCTCCGCCAATATCCGCTGTCCCGACTGGGTCAACGGGACCTGTTCAAACCCGCTAATTGGTTCCAATTCCCTCAAGACCCCTTCCAGGGCGGCGTCTAGTTGGGCAAGCCCCCCTCCAAACGCAAAGCAATCGCTACTCAGCTGAACCATTTCTCGAAGCCACCAATAATTCACACTCATTTATTATAAAACTGGAAATTTCTTTGTAGTCATTTATATCAAACACCGGAATCAAAATGTCTTTTAATGGAACATCACTAACAACTGCACAGATCATTGGATCATCTTTGGTTAGAAGTGGCTTATTTATCTTTTCTCTAAATACTTCTATTTTGCTGTGCCTTCCAAATTTAAAACCTTCTATAAATACTAAATCTACCGGTGCGAGTTTTTTTAACAATCCTGAAAGCGAAAGCTCCTTTGTCGTAATGTTTTCGTGCACCAGCGCCCATCGATTTCTGGAAGACACCAAAACCTCCTGCGCTCCGGCGCGACGATGCTCGTACGAATCTTTCCCCGGTTGATCAATATCGAAGTGATGATGCGCATGTTTAATCGTTGAGACGCTAATACCTTGCCTTACCAATAAGGGTACAAGATTACTAATTAAAGTTGTTTTTCCACTATTGCTCCAACCCGCTATGCCCAACGTTTTCATCTAATAGTCCTATTATTTTGAGGGTGGGTTTTCATCTGTTATTTTTTGCTCACTAGATATTACGTGCAGCAAGCCAGATCTAAGATAATCATAACCGGTCCATATTGTTAAAATTGCGGCCATCCAAAGGCACACTTCTCCCAATCTCAACGCGGGGATCGCAGATGGGGCGGCGTCGCCGACAATTAAGAATCCGATAGAAACCATTTGCAACCCAGTCTTCCATTTCGCTAATCCGCTTACTGGTAGGCCCACCCGCAGTTCCGCTAGATACTCGCGCAGGCCCGACACTAATATTTCTCGGAGCAAAATAATCAAGGCAGGAAGAATTGTCCAACCTGTTATATAATCAAACGCGCAAAGTTCGAGTAAGCAAGCTCCCACAAGTAATTTATCTGCAATTGGATCAAATAATCTACCTAGGGCCGTTTGATTATTTAAGGAACGAGCAAGGAAACCGTCGAGGTAGTCAGTGATACACGCAAATATATAAAAACCAAGGGCTATCCAGCGACATGACGGTGTACCCACCCAAATAAGAACTATGAGGACCGGTATTACAGCAATCCGAAGCATGGTTAGCGCATTAGGCAAACTTTTCATAAAGGGTAGTTTAAGCTCAAAGTACTCTCTGGGAAACAGTTTCCTTTTTCCGCGGGCAAAAAACATGGGACGCATCATTTTCCATGGAAATGATTATAGATTTTTCTAGCTATATTTTTGCTAATTCCATCAATCAATTCCAAATCCTTCAGGCCGGCTCGGGAGACGGCCCGCGCTGACCCAAAATGATGTAGCAAAAGTTTTTTCCTCTTTGACCCGACTGAAGGGATATCGTCGATAACAGAACGGGTCAATGATCTAATCCGGCGCGACCTGTGGGTTTGTAAGGCAAAGCGATGGGCTTCATCCCTAAGACGCTGAAGATAGTATAGTAGTGCATCAGTTTCATTGAGAGAGAAGGATGGTCTACCTTGAAGGTAGAATCGCTCCCGACCCGCGTTTCGGTCAGGCCCCTTGGATATGGCAGCAAACCTAATATTTTCCAAGCTTAGTTCGGCCGAAACTTCTAGGGCGGCAGAGAGATGACCGCGGCCCCCATCAAGAAGCACCAGGTCCGGCATGGGAGCTCCATTATTTCCCTGAGTGGACTTTTTTGAAAACCTTCGGCGGAGCACCTGGCGCATCATGTAGTAGTCGTCGCCCGGGGAACTATTAACCTCAAGGTCAGATGAACCAATCTGCTCGGTAACGGGCCTAATATTAAACTTTCTATAATGATTCTTTTCAAAGCCGTCCGGTCCAGCAACGATCATTGCGCCCACAGCATTCGTGCCCTGTATATGGCTATTATCGTAAACCTCGATACGGACAGGTAGTCGTCTGAGAAAGAAACGCTTTTGAACTTGTTCGAGTAAGCGTTTTTCGGATAAACGTTGCGCGCGATTACGGGCCAACGCTTCACCCGCATTTCTCATAGCATGTTGTATTAATTTTAATTTTGGCCCTCGGGCGGGGGAAGATAGTTTTACAAGAACGCGAGATGCTTGGGATAGAGCCTTTGAAATTAACTCGGCATTTTCTATTTGGTGACTTAGTAAAATATGCTCTGGCGCTTTTTTATTGTCATAAAATTGACCTATAAATGCCTCCAAAATCAGTTCGGGTTGGTGGGACTGATCATGCCGGGGAAAATAAGCGCGGCTTCCCATATTGCTCCCACCCCTGAAAAAAAATATTTGTATGCAACTCTGTCCATTTTCAGTATGTAACGCCATTATATCAGCGTCCTTCATGCCTTTAACGTTTATTTCCTGCTGGGATTGGATTTGGCTAAGTGCATGTATCCTATCTCTGTATATTGCCGCTCGCTCAAAATCCAGTTCATCGCTTGCCTTTTGCATACCTTCTGAAAGCATGCGCTGCACTTTGGCGCTGTTTCCAGATAAAAACTGTTTCGCCTGGAGAACTAACTCCTGATATTCGGCAGAAGAAACATAACCTACACAAGGAGCGGAACATCTTTTTATTTGGTGCTGCAGACATGGCCGGGTTCGGTTCTTGAAGATCGAATCGCTGCAACTACGAAGAAGAAATGCGCGTTGGAGAGCCCTAAGAGATCGGTTTACAGCTCCCGCCGACACGAAAGGCCCGTAGTAATCTCCCGGAATGTTTTGGGGCCCTCGGTGTTTTACTAACATGGGCCAAGTCTCGTCCTGTGATATAAAAATGTGCGCGAACGATTTATCATCGCGCAATAAAACGTTGTAGCGCGGTTTTAGGCGTTTTATCAAATTGCTTTCTAATAGTAATGCTTCAATCTCCGTGTGGGTGGTAACAACCTCCAAAGAATTCACTTCACTAATCATACGCAATATACGCTGAGTAAGTTGCTGCGGTTTTGCATAGCTAGCCACACGTTTTTTAAGATCGATTGCCTTGCCCACATAAAGGACATCCCCTCGAGCATTTAGCATCTGATAAACGCCAGGGCTTGATGGTAGAACTTTTGCCTGTGATCCTACAACCGCTAGGCCAGCCGCCAAACTGGAAGCGGATGATTTTTGCTTCATTCCAGCATTGGGATTGGTATCCACGTCTTGAATATCTTCTGTCATGGAGTCTAATCTCTTTTATTTAAATTTGAAGGTCAACTAGATTAACTGCATCGACATACAGTAATCCACTGACGCTGTGGAAAAGCTTGTGGGTAACCTCTTACGATCACGACAATCGGCCCAGATACTCTTCGAAAATAACGTTTTGATTAAAATATAGGCAGTCTTGCTAACATATTGATATATATGATACTTTTAGTTTTTAACTGGAATTAAAGACTTTTTTAAACGGTCGGGGCAGGGATACGAGTTTGGCCAAGATAAATCCGTTTAACTGTGCACAATGGAGCTAAAAATTGAAATATTTTAAACCCGAAGTATTAGTCTTTGGTGCTAAAATACTACCTCATATTAGTGCGGAGTTATTTTTTTTCTGTGTATTAATATGCATAGCTTTACTTTTACTTGGTGAAAGTTTGGTTTGTTAATAAATCTAGTTGGTTTATTTACCAGTTAGTGGTGTGATGG
Organism: uncultured Nisaea sp.; assembly: GCA_964342575.1. GTDB lineage: Bacteria > Pseudomonadota > Alphaproteobacteria > Thalassobaculales > Thalassobaculaceae. The sequence continues at coordinate 9,838 of CAYFGZ010000017.1, forward strand.
TAGTAGTTTCGCAATTAAAGAGCTTTGGCAGTTTAATATGGTTGAGCAGAACAACAAGGCAGTATTGGTCACGGGTGCAGGACGCCGTATTGGGGCGGAAATCGCTAAGGCTCTGGCCAAAGACGGTTGGTATGTCTACGTCCACTGTAATCGATCCGTGGGCCTTGCAAACGAACTTCTAAAGGAAATCAGGTATGAGGGCGGATCCGGAGATGTCATTCAGTGTGATCTATCGGATCGGAATTGTGCTGATAATCTGATGTCCCAGGTTAATAATAGCCCGCCTCTAGTGGCGCTGATTAATAATGCTTCTCTCTTTATATACGATAATATTGTGACGGTTAATCCAGAAACTCTTGATGAACACTTCGCTGTTAATGTGCGTGCACCAATATTGATCAGCAAAGCATTCTTTGAATATTTGCCGAAAAATAAGCAGGGTAATATCGTCAACATCCTGGATAACAAGATCTTTGCTACCAATCCAGATTATCTATCCTATACCGTTAGCAAATTCGGGCTCCATGGAGCAACTTCCGCAATGGCAATGGCAATGGCACCAAATGTCAGAGTGAACGCAATTGCGCCAGGTATAACAATGGAAAGTGGGCAACAGGGGATGGAGAGTTTCCAACGGGGTCAAACAATGAGCCCCCTTGGCAAGGTATCATCTATCACTGATATCATTAAAGCTGTTCACTTCATACTAACTACCGAGTCACTTAATGGCCACGTTATTACTATCGACGGTGGGCAGCATCTCCAAAGACTTGAGCGGGATGTGGCTTTCTTATAAACCTTGCGTTTGGAGTATTTGTAGACTATGGGACAAGTAACGACAAAACTTTTTCTAGAAGATTATAAAGTTTTAGTGGATATTGGAATCCACGAATTTGAACAAAACGCCCCTCAACGTGTAGCAATTTCGGTTGAAATTCTTCTCGATAGTGACGGACCCGTCGGCACAGATGATATAAATTCTACTTTGGATTACGATTTTATCCGAACAGAGATTAAAGATCTGATAAAAGGCCGCAGGTTTAATTTACAAGAAACATTATGCTGGGGTATCCTGAACAGGGTAAAATCGGGACGAAACGTTAGAAAAATCACAGTAAAGACAAAAAAACTCGATGTATATTCCGATTGTGCCGCTGTTGGAATTGAAATGATTTACTCAGCTTAAAACACCCCCAACTAATTGGACCGATTTATTGTATTTACATTATAAGGATGAACGCATGATGGAAGAAACAAAACTCCTGGTCGTAACAGACATCCATCATGGCAATTCTTTTGAGACTAAACAAAGCGACTTCGCCCTCGATTTACTCAACGATTTTGTGAAAACCGCAAATACGACTAACGCGCACTTTGTCGTAGACCTCGGCGACAGAATTAACGACCATGATCACAAAACCGATTATAGTTTGATGCAGGATGTTGCCCAAGTATTTAAAAAACTAGCTATCAGGAGAGAACACCTTCTCGGGAATCACGATGTACATTTTTTAACAGCAGATGAAAACGCTACTCTCCTAGGATCTCCGGTGCAGAGTAGGAGTATAAATGTTGGTGACTGGCATTTCATCTTTTGGTGTCCAAATACGAAATATACCCGAGATATCGGATTCCAAAGCGATGACGAAGCTTTTTTATGGCTCAAAAACGATCTTAAAAAGAATAAAGGTCCAACCATTCTTTTCTGCCATGTCCCTCAACTGGCAGGACAGCTCACCGGCAATTATTGGTTCCAGAATAACCCTTGGGGAACTCATTTTCCAAACTATGAAAAACTTATAAAATTGATTTCTGAACATCCTAGCATACAAATGACCGTTGGCGGCCATCTACACTGGCCGAAACTAAACACCCTTCACGGCGTTCATCACATAACATTACCTTCATTAATAGAAGGGTTTTATACAAATAATAAGGCCTGTGGTGCTTGGACAGAGATTACTTTACACAGCAATATAATAGTGGAGATCTACGGGCAGCAGCACTGGAAATGGGAACTCCCTCTTCGTCCAAAGGGACAACAATGGCCCAAGCCCAGACCTTCTGCTCGCTTCAATTAGTTTCCGCGGCGCTCTTCTAGCTGCAAGAAGCCCCCCCAAGAACACAGAATTTTGAGCAATGAGGGTGGTTTAGATAAACCTTTGCTCTTGCCTCTGACAAGCACCGCCCTAATTCAAACTCTGGCTCATAAGGAAGAAGAGTACAAGCGACCACACACGGGGCTTTTTCGCCCTTTCTTTTTAATATCATTCTAGAGGATGCACACATTTGATTTTGAGGCTGCACTGACAAAATATCCCAGCATGCACTAGTTATTTCGGGCACATCCAAAGATGCATCCATTTCCGGAAAAATCACTAGGTCATTGTCATCAAAAGCGTCTATCTTTAGCTGTAGCTTTTTGAACAAATTACTATATCCCAACCTGCTCTCCTTGGCCGTTTCATTCGCCACTTTGCGGCCGGCAATTTTGATTGGTAAATCATTAGTTCTTAGCCAATTGAGGCCTTCTATCATTGGCGCCCATGCCCCAATTCCTCGCTCCAATTCATGAATAGATTTGTCATAATGGTCAATAGACACACGGAAAACCAATCGATTCGGCCCATATGCATCCTTCAACCGCGTTATCTCCATTCTCTTATTCAGTAGTGGCTTCATCGCATTTGTTAAGGTAAGCGTCGAAAAACCTCGAGACAAACACGCATCCAGCATATCCAAAAAATATGGGTTCATAAACGGCTCCCCCCCTGTAAACCCTATTTCACAAGTAGGCTCCCCCAGTTTTTCAACTTCATCCAGATATCCAACAACCTCATCTAACGACAAATATACAAGTCGGTCATTCTTGGGCGATGATTCAATGTAACAGTTAACACAGGAAATATTGCACAGTGTCCCCGTATTGAACCAGAGTGTTTTGAGCTCCTGAAGATCAACAAAGGCTCTATTTTCACCGTTGGCAGTCCTAAATGGATCAGCGAACTTCTTTGAATTATCAGACATTATTTGAAGCATTATTTTTCTCTATCAATGTCAACTAAACCGCAGTGATTACCTAATTATTCACAATCATCATACGTCATCCCTGGATGGAAAAATTTTAGTCGTAACAGAAACATTTTCAAGTAAAACCACTTCTCCTATACCATGAAAACCCGTAAGTTATAAGTATGACCACTACACCTGCCATCGATCGACCTGATACTGCCGCCGAAAATCAAGCGCGACGTCAAGAAAAATTCCTGCGCAACCTGGTTGGCACGGAAACTCCTGATCTAAAATCTAGTGTCGCTGCCCAAGATGCCGGAAACCCTTTTCAAATTGAATCGGAATTCGAGCCCGCAGGAGATCAACCCGGAGCCATCACGGAACTTACAACAGGTCTTCTCAACTCAATTTGGGATCAAGTTCTGCTGGGAGTGACCGGTTCCGGGAAAACTTTTAGTATGGCCCATGTTATACAGAACGTGCAACGTCCAACTTTGATATTGGCCCCGAATAAAACACTTGCCGCTCAGTTATACGGCGAAATGAAAGCTTTCTTTCCAAATAATGCCGTCGAATACTTTGTGTCATATTACGATTACTACCTGCCGGAAGCCTACGTCCCCCGCACCGATACCTACGTTGAAAAAGAAGCTTCTATTAACGAGCAAATTGACCGCATGCGCCATTCCGCCACCCGCGCATTATTGGAACGCGAGGATGTGATAATTGTTGCATCGGTTTCCAGTATCTATGGAATAGGCGCAGTGGAAACATATGGAAATATGACCGTTATTTTAAAAACTGGGAGCAAGACAGATCCCTTATACCTCAGAAAACGATTGGTAGAGCTTCAATATCGTCGAAACGACACGGCATTCTATCGAGGATGCTTTCGTGTACGAGGCGACTCTCTTGAAATTTTCCCTGCTCACCTAGAAGACAGGGCTTGGAGGCTGTCATTTTTTGGTGAAGAATTGGAATCAATTCAAGAATTTGATCCACTTACTGGAGACAAAACTTCCGACTTAGAGCAGGTTCGCGTGTTTGCAAATTCGCATTATGTCACCCCAAAACCTACGCTATCCCAGGCAATTCAAGAAATAAAACTTGAGTTGAAAGTGCGACTAAAGGAATTAAATGAGAAAAATAAGTTGCTGGAGGCCCAGCGTTTAGAACAACGCACAACCTTTGATCTAGAGATGATATCAGCCACCGGTTCCTGTGCAGGGATCGAAAATTACTCCCGATATCTTTCTGGAAGAGAATCTGGACAGCCGCCTCCTACATTATTTGAATACCTGCCTGAAAATTCGCTTCTAATAGTGGATGAAAGTCACGTCACCATTCCTCAACTAGGAGCCATGTACAAAGGGGATTTTGCCAGAAAATCGACCCTTTCTGACTACGGTTTTCGCCTCCCATCCTGCTTAGATAACAGACCACTGAAATTTGAGGAATGGGACACAATGAGACCACAGACAATTTTTGTTTCGGCTACCCCGGGCCCATGGGAATTAGAACAGACTGAAGGAATTTTCACGGAACAATTAGTAAGGCCTACTGGCCTGATTGATCCTGCTTGTATTGTAAGACCAACTGACAGCCAAGTTGATGATGTTATAGCTGAATGCAAAAACTGCGCAGAAAAAGGACAGCGGGTTCTTATAACCACCCTCACCAAGCGAATGGCTGAAGATCTAACAGAATACATGCTAGAATCAGAAATCAAAGTCAGATATATCCATTCCGATATAGATACTCTTGAACGAATAGAAATTATTCGAGATCTCCGAATGGGTGTCTTTGACGTGCTGATCGGGATCAACCTGCTACGGGAAGGGCTAGATATCCCAGAGTGTTCTTTAGTAGCAATTCTTGATGCAGATAAGGAAGGCTATCTTAGATCCCGAACTTCGCTAATACAAACAATTGGCCGCGCGGCGCGCAACGTTGATGGGAGGGTCATACTATACGCAGACAATTATACCGGTAGTCTAGATTACGCAATCAATGAAACTAACAGACGTCGTCAAAGACAAAATGAGTATAATATGGAGAATGGGATTACACCCGAATCCATTCGGAAGAACATTGGTGACATTTTGGAGAGCGTTTATGAAAGGAGTGACCGTATCAGTATCGAAATCGATGATAGCGACGCCGATTTCGTCGGCAAAGACCTAAAAACTATCATCGAAGACTTTGAGGTCCGCATGAAAGATGCTGCCGCTAACCTTGAATTCGAAGAAGCCGCCCATCTACGTGATGAAATAAGACGCTTGGAAGCCGCAGACTTGGGAATGACGCCCGAAGGAAAACCACTTCCTCGAGGGGGAGTTATCCGCCTTTCCTCACCGAGCAAGGCTAAAACTAAAGAAAATAATTCTCCTCCAAAATCAGCTAAACTAAAATATAGACGACGTAAACATCGTTAACAGGGAGAACATTTTGACTAAGACCGGAATTATTACGGGCGCTGCATCGGGAATAGGGTTTGAAGCGGCAAAAAGTCTTGTGCTAAAAGGTTGGACTATATATGGCATTGACGTTGCAGATGTGGCCCTCCGGGATGCAAGCAGAATCATTCAGAGTCCTAGATTCATAGCAAAGAAATGCGATATCGCGGACCCCGAAAATATCATTGCAACAATGGACGGGATTAAAAACGAGCAGCCATCAATAAATTCTTTAATTGCTTGCGCTGGAGTTTTGAGGCTTGGCCCCCTAATGCACACGGATTTGAAAGATTTCGATCTAACTTTTAACGTTAATGTAAGAGGCTTGTGGCTATCCGCTAAGGGAGCATTTCCCATGTTGAAAGCCGCCAGAAAATCCGGAGAACCCGCCAGTATTATTTTACTATCCTCTGTTTCAGCTTTGAGGCCGAAGATAGATAGCGGTGCCTATTCCGCATCCAAAGCGGCGGTCAGCCAATTGACGCGAGTACTTGCCGTAGAGTGCGCAAACGACAAAATTACAGTTAATGCAATTGCTCCAGGAACGGTTGACACACCAATGATTAAAAATCAAAATTTAGCTGAGAAAAGAGGCAATTGGCGACCGTCAGGACCCTCCCCGTTGGGGCGAATAGCGCAGCCTACCGACATAGTAGGTGTTATTGATTTTCTAATTTCCGAAAAGGCCTCGTATATAACGGGGACAACAATCCCCGTTGATGGTGGTACACAAGCTGCTTTTGTGCCCCAAATATAAACCCTTTATTCAATTATACGCCTGAGAGACTGCTGGTCCCATCTTCTATTTTGAGTTAAATTGGCATAGAAGTGCTACTGTGGAATACCCCATTATAACCGTTTTCCGCAAATTGTATTTATTGGCCATAGGCCAAGACTAAATATTAAAGGTATGAAAGGCTTGTATGAAAAAAATACCATCAGAGCCTGAGTTGGAATTATTAGTCTCAAAACTGAAACTTGAGATAAAATCACTTGAGGACCGGCTCATTGATAAAGACAAATTAATCGACTCCCTAAGATACGACTCGAGCAAATTGATTAACCAAATAGAGCGCTTAACGAGCATCATGGAGCATCAACACCGACAGGGCGTATCATCTAGAGATACTTTTTTATTAAAAAAGGCAGCTCACATAATTTCCAACTTTGAATCCCGGACCGATTATGAAGAAAATACGATTGAAAATATAAGCAAGTCTAGAAACGTCAACCAAAAATTAGCTTCCTTCGACCCGGCCTCAACAAATAGTCCATCCAATGAAATCGACTTTTATCGGAATGTAGACGCCTATAACTTTACTAGCAAACAAACCGTTGAGTCACAGAAAACAGAGGATAAAAATCCTTTTCAAAAAACAATAGATAGAATACGTGTCTCAGACCAAAAGCCACACGACTCGGAGCGTTCTCGGCCACCGACTAACAGTATCTTGACCGATTCCAGAGGCGATCAACTGGATGAGTTTATAAATCGAAACATTGGCGCCAATCCAGATTCAACCCGACAGTCCATTTCAAATGGAAATAAGCAGGTTCGCAAAAAGAAAAAACCTTATTGAATTAATAAATTCATATAGTTCTGCCTAGGAGTCGCTAAATATTGCTTGAACATTTCCTAACACCCCAAAGTCCGCCGTCACGACAGCCCCGGCCTTAATCGAAAGTGGTTTTGCACAGGTACCTGTAGTTACTACCATCCCAGTTTTCAGAGTTATCTCGTGTCGCGACAGTTCGTTCACGAGCCACGTCAACGCCGCTCGGGGATCACCAAGAACATTAGCGCCCACACCGTCGCTGACCGCGCCATATTGCGTTGAAATAGATACAGTTTGTTGCGATAAATTAAGATTTCTCCACGTTGCCGGCATCGCAGATCCAATTACAAACTCGTGCGCACAAGCATTATCAGCAATAAGCTGATTTTCTCCTACTTTTTCAAAATTTTGGAACCGAGAATTCGGAATTTCTATAGCCGGGTATAGATTGTCAACCAACGACATAACTTCATGTTGAGTATATTCCTCTTCACGTGGCAGTAAAGAGGCGCCCATTTTAAATGCGAATTCGGGTTCCGCCACTGCCATCCTATTTTTTCCGAAAACTAACCGTTCCTTTGATCTAAAAACACGTTGCTGAAGTAATATTCCGGCTATTGGACCGGACACACCTATATGCTCTTGTCCAACTGAACTGGTTGCCGCTATTTTCCACCCAAAAACTGGCTTTCCACTAAATTTTTCGAGCTGTTCCTGCACTTTGTAGCCCTCCAACCGCGTCTTAGGGCGCAGATTGATTGGAAGTTCCGATATCGCCTCACCACTCTGCCAGCTATCCCAGATTAATTTTGCCGCTTGTTCATACCGACCTTGATCCGCGCTCATATTTATCTCCCGATAGTTTACCAAATTTCACCGTGAGGGCGAACCTCTACGTCGAAACTCCACGCGCCGCGAGGTTGATGGGCAACATGATATACCTCATCTGCTATTTCGTCTGGTTTTATGAAGAAGTCATCGGATTTTTCTGGGTTTCTTTTCCGGGTCCACCGAAGGTCTATAACTGCATCAATAGTAATATATGCAACATGCACACCCTTTGGACCTACATCACGGGCAATAGACTGGGCAAGTATGCGTTGAGCAGCTTTAGACGGGGCAAACCCAGCAAAGCCCGCTCGACCGCGATGGGCCGAAGTATTACCTGTACAAATCAATGACCCATGACCGTATTCGATCATTTTCGGCAATGTCATGCGCGCAAGATGCAAAAGTGCCATCGTGTTTACCTGAAAATTTTTCTCCAGCACAGCGGGATCAATTTCTAAAAAATTCCCCCAAGCACCGCCTACCGCATTATGAATAACAATGCGCGGATGACCTATTTCCTCGCATATTTTTTCAACGGTACTTTTCATGGATTTGGTATCAGTTACATCACAAGGATATGCATAAGCACCTTCTATATCGCTTGCCATTTTGGCAAGTCTGTCCTCACGGCGCGCTATCATTGCTACTTTATACCCAGATTCGGCGAATTTGCGTACCACCGCGTTGCCGGTCCCCCAACCCACGCCTGTCACAATGCAAATGTTTTTATTCAATTCTCACTCCATTTCAATCTTCTAATTTCAACTCAACTGTATAGAATTTTGGAACTTAAATAGATCGCTGACGTGATTCTGAATATTTAATCTTTATCTGAGCCATCTAGAATGCAACGATTAAGATAGCACTATCCAAGTAAAAACAAGGAGTGACATCAGATGAATCTAGCTGGAAAAGTGGCTGTCATCACAGGTGCTGGTGGTGGCTTTGGACAAGCTTTCTGCCATAGTTTTTTGAATTCCGGGGTTCACGTTATGGCCTTAGACGTAACCAACACAGGGCTAGAGGCGATGTTAAGTGAACTCCCCTTGGGTGATCAAAGGAGCCTAAAAACAAAAGTTGTAGACATTTCCAATTTTTCTCAATGCCAAGGTGCAATTGAGGATGCGATTACCGCGTTTGGAAAAATAGATATATTAATAAACAATGCCGGTTTGGGTATGGGTGCGATTCGAGAAGACCATCATCTCAAAATGGTAGGAATCGATGAAGTAGCCCCGGAAGTATGGAATCATGTAATAGCTGTCAATCTAACTGGCCCCTGGAATATGACTAAAGCCGCTATACCGCAACTCCGACTATCCGAAGCGGGGAGAATCATCAATATCACAACGAGCTTTTTCACCATGCTGCGAGGAAACTTTCACCCATACGGGCCAAGCAAATCTGGATTTGAGGCAATGAGCGCTGGTCATGCTGATGAATTTAGAGATGAAGGAATAACAGTCAATGTGATTGTTCCAGGTGGTCCCGCTAATACTCCTATGGTGCCAGTGGGATCGGGTTTTGACAGAGATTTACTAGTACCCGCTGTTAAAATGACATACCCTGCTCTTTGGTTATGCTCGGCAGAAGCGCAGGGGATAACAGGGAAAAGGTTCGTTGCGGGAAGTTGGAATCCGAATAGTAGCCTAGAGGAGAATAGGCGGATAACTGAAGCGCCTATAGGGTGGCCCGATTTAGCGCAAACGCCTATATGGCCAGGAGGGAAACCGGATTAATTTGCAGCGCTAAGCAAAAACATCTCGGCGGTCTATTGAAAATTGAAAAGAGGGAGAAACACTGATGCCAGTAACCAAGGAAGTAGCACTAGTCACAGGCGCCGCCAGTGGCATCGGTCGCGCCATATCTATAGCGATGGCTGAGGCGGGTAGGAAAGTGGCTTGCGCCGATATAAATTATGAAGGAGCAAAAAGAACCGCTCAGACGATAGAGCAAATTGGTTCCGAATGCCTTACTATAAAAGCCGATGTTGGATCCACGACGGAAATAGAAGATATGATAAAAATGACTGTGTCGGAATTCGGGAACCTTAACATCATTGTCAATAATGCCGGTGTGACCAGAGCGGCAGATATAATGGAACTTACTGAAGATGATTGGGACAGGATGCATCGGGTGAATGCCAAAGGAGTGTTTTTCTGTCTACAGAACGCGGCTCGACAAATGATTGACCAGGGTACAGGAGGGAAAATTATTAATATAGCTTCTATCGCTGGTCGAGGGTTTTCGGGAACCTCAAACGCTGCATATTCGGCCAGTAAAGGTGCAGTAATTAGTCTCACCCGGACGGCAGCTCAACAGCTGGCAAAATACGATATAACCGTTAATTCTATTTGCCCGGGCGTAACAACTACGGAAATCGTCGCGCAGATTGCAGCGGAGAGAGCCAAGGCAAAAGGGATATCTGAGAAGGAAATGATGGTAGAAATGAGTAAGGGTATACCTCTTCAGCGACCCAATGAACCTGAAGATATAGCGGCGATGGCGGTTTTTCTAGCTTCCTCCGGGGCGCGCAATATAACCGGGCAGGCATATAATGTTGATGGTGGTTTGGTAACTAGTTAATTCCGCTCTTCCTTGACCGTCGGCTGTTTTCACTTTTTGTATAAACATTATAAGTGTATTGTTGTCCGGCAACCGTCTCAATTAAATATTTTTTAAGGGCAAATAATCTCCAGATGACACTTCGCAGAAAAGTCAAGGGGAACACACTCTATGATACTATCCGGTGTACCCTAAAGGATCATATTTCAAATAGTGACGTCAACCCGGGTGACAAATTGCCGACGGAAGCTGAATTGTCCCAATATTTCAGTGCCTCCCGACCTACCATTAATAAGGCGCTTCGGTCCTTAGCTCGCGATGGCCTGATAGAAACAAGAAAAAGGGGCGGGACGATTGTTTGTGAACAATCGAGTTTCTCACTGAATCTAATTGATATTGCCCAGTACGTGGCTATCACAGGCTATGATTATAGTTTTCAAATCGTTAGTAGAGTGGTTGGCGTAAATGGGGAAGAGCATTTTAACTGGAAAAATATACCCTTTGGAACACCCGTCTTGACCATCGAATGCGTCCACTTTTCTGGTACGCTGCCAATTCAGCACGAACGGAGGCTCATCAATTTAAATCTCCTACCACTCGCTGGAGAGGCGGATTTTGGATTGATCTCTCCCGGAGGGTGGCTGCGTCGTAATGTGCCATGGCATTCTGTAGAACACACGATAGGGGCTGTCGGTGCAGGGGAACTTCTTGCCAGACTACTTCGGATTAGAAAGGGGACGCCCTGCATTGGTATTCATCAAACGTTTAAAAAGGAAGATAACTATTTGGCAATGGCTGAGTTGACATCGCCGGCAGGGCGCTTTCATATTCATGATCCCTCTGGGGCTTAATTTAGTTCACCGGATATCACTGTTGGGTGTCTGGTTTTCTCAATCAATTGGAATGTTGAAATGGAAAATCTAATAACTGATGAAGCCTTATCCTGGATAGGGAAATCAGATAGTATAATTGAGGTGGAAGTTTCTCGCCGTGACATTATCAAATACTCACTCGCGACCGAACAAAAACAAGACAAGTTTCTTAAAGGAGATGAGGCACCACCAATGTTCGTCGCTGGCTTATCGCGGGAGATTGTTAGCCTAGAAGAGCTTGGACCTGATGGGTTAGCGCCAACGAACTTTGGACCACGGCTGCCACTAAAGCGAGTTATGGCCGGGGGAGTAACCTTTAACTTTTTTCGAAACGTGGAACCAGGTGACTGCCTCGTTTTTAACAGAACGCTGACTGGCATCGCCGAGAAAGAGGGCCGTACAGGGCCACTTATTTTCGTAACATATCTGATAACCTGCAAAACAAAAAACGGGGATTCGGTATTAGAGCAGACGCAGACGCGAATTCTGAGGTAGAGACATGATAAAAATTTGCGATTTAATAGTTGGTCAGGAACTCCCGGCTCGGAAACATACAGCCACCAATGTGTCTTTATTCTGCTATAATGCGGCGATTTGGAACCCCCATCGAATACATTATGACGAGGAATATACAAAAGAAGTGGAGGGGCACCCAGCCATTGTAATTGACGGCCCCCTTCAGGGAGATTGGTTATGTCAAACTGTGCTAAATTGGATCGAGTCAGGGGCAGAGTTACTTGAATTTGGGTACACTAACCGTAAGGCGGCGTATCTCGGCGAGACTTTGAGCGCAGGCGGAAAAATTACCTTCATTGATCGGGATACGGGGATAGTCAAAGTGGAACTTTTTCTGAAAAATGAGGGGGGTGAAGTAACGTCACCGGGGATGGCAACTGTGAAGTTCCGGGTGTAAGTTTGTATTTGTGAGCTTTTCCTATCTATTTACGATAGGGATATTCATCAAACAATAGTCCGGGGGAACGATGATGCTCGACTCTAGCAATACTAACGTTGGGAAAGACTTATTAATTGTGGATGACGACGAAGCGTTTAGAAACCGTCTTGCACGCGCGATGGAAAAAAGGGGCTTTTCAGTTACCACAGTAGCTTCAGTTGCTGAAGGTCGAGCGACAGCGCGACAAGATAAGCCTAACTACGCGGTACTCGACCTTAAGCTAGACGATGGGAGCGGGTTGGAAATTGTTGAAGACCTACGAAATTCGGTGCCGGCTGCTCGGATTATTGTCCTGACGGGCTATGGGAATATTGCCACGGCCGTTGCCGCGGTAAAAGCAGGTGCGGTTGATTATTTGCCAAAGCCTGCTGACGCTGATACAGTAGCGGCAGCTCTGCTTGAAAGCGAGAATGCACTTCCGCCACCACCAGAAAACCCAATGTCTGCAGATAGAGTCAAGTGGGAGCATATCCAGAGGGTTTTCGAGCAGTGCGGACGCAACGTTTCCGAGACAGCTCGTCGCCTTAGAATGCATCGCCGTACACTCCAGCGTATACAAAACAAACACGCCCCTCGTGGGTAGTGTTGATTAGTATGTTTTTGGAGGTGAAGTGCTCTTTCTTTTTTTAATAATGTATATTCATTTTTTTATCGGAACTTTTCCTAAATAATGAGTACATTTATCTAAAGCCCCCATCAAACGCACCTATCTAGCTTTTGGACTTTTTTATAGTAACGTACTAGTTATATATCCAACTAACTTTCCAGGAAGTAATGCCGTCAATCAACTGATTTCACTGTATTTGTACCATCCTGTTGCGAGGGGCTGTTATCGTTAGCTGATGAATTTACCACCCCGATCACAAAGACGATTAATACCGCCCACCCCTCATATAAATCTGATTATTGGAATACAATAACTTTGATAAGTTGGTGCTTTCAGAACTATGTCTTCAATTTACTCGCTTGAATTTTTTGGGAGAAGGTTATGTTGAAAAGTCTAACCCAGGATGAGCTTCAAAATTATAAGCAGGAGGGCCTTTTATTTCCCAAACGGCTAATTTCCGAAGCCGCAGCAGGGAGTTATAAAGCCCGCTGGGAGGCCCATGAAAGAAAGACTAAGAGCCCAATCTCTGGTGCTCACCGGTATAAAGCACATCTATTATTTAGTTTTGTAGACGAAATCATGCGGGAGCCGTCTATTCTCGATGTTGTTGAAGACATTTTGGGACCCAATATTATGGTCTGGAATACAAATTTATATCCCAAAGAACCCGGCGACGGGCGCTTCATTTCTTGGCACCAAGATTCGGCGCATTGGGGTTTAGATAACAACAATATTGTCACCGTCTGGGTTGCTCTGGCCAAAACGTCCAGAGAAAATGGATGCATGGGTATGATTCCTGGCAGTCATTTGTCAGGCACTGTCGCTCATGAGGATACTTGGAATCCAGAAAATATTTTAACACGAGGACAAACAATATCCCGGTCTATTGACGAAAAAGAAGTAGTTTGGGTTGAACTAGAGGCTGGAGAATGTTCTCTCCACCATGTAGAAATGATGCATTCGTCGCCACCAAATACTTCTCCATACCGCCGTGTCGCTTTGGCGATACGTTACATCACGCCGTCCGCTAAACAAAAACACCATAATGTTGATTACGCCACTTTAGTAAGAGGTGTGGATGAATTTCAGAACTTCCTTGAAGAACAACGACCAATATTCGATATGAGCCCGGATTCCATCGCCTTTCATACTAAGGTAGCAGAGAGTCAGGGAAAAATTTTGCTTCATGGAACCAACAGGGCAGGAACTGAAGGACTGGCCGAAACTAATAGCTCCTTTACGTCTTAACCAGCAATAACGAACTCATTGGAAAGACTATGACATATAACTCATCACTCATAATTCGCGGTGGCACTATAATCGACGGTTCAGGACAACAAGCATATGAAGCTGACATTGAAATTATTGGGGGTAAGATCACCCAAATTGGAGAAATTTCAACTAAGGGAAAAGAAGAAATCGATGCGCGCAATCGATTAATAACGCCTGGTTTCGTTGATATACACACGCATTACGATGCGCAAGTCACATGGTCTAATCAAATTACTCCTTCCTCCTGTAATGGAGTTACTACTATCCTAATGGGGAATTGTGGAGTGGGTTTTGCTCCGGTGAGACCGGAACAACACGATATGCTGATATCGCTCATGGAAGGTGTAGAGGATATTCCAGAGGTTGTCCTAAGTGAAGGTCTTCCTTGGACATGGCGAAGTTTCGGTGAATATCTTGATATCTTAGGCAACCGAAGGTTCGACGTCGATGTAGCTTCACAGGTACCACATGCACCGTTACGTGTTTTCGTAATGGGAGAGAGAGGCGCTAATAGGGAGCCTGCAACTTCAGACGATCGTGCTGAAATGGCTCGACTAGCAGCCGAAGGAATACGGGCTGGTGCGTTTGGTTTCTCTACATCCCGATTACTGCAACATAGAACCGCAGAAGGGGCGCCAATTCCGTCTTACGGCGCCGCAGAAGAAGAACTAGCAGAAATTGTTGACGCCGTTTGCCAAGTAGGGAGAGGCTGGGTTCAGGTTGTAGCTGATTTTGGCAAAAACCAGGAATCTGAATTTTCGATGTTTAAGCGCCTGGTGGAGCGCTCTGGCCTTCCATTGACGCTCACCTTGTTGCAACGTAATTCTTGGCCCAGCGAATGGTCTGAAATACTCGACAGAATAGCATCCGCCAATTCAGAAGGCCATTTGATGACTGGACAAATAAGAGGCCGTCCAACCAGCACGCTTCTAGGCTTTGAACTATCAGAGAATCCATTTCTTGGGTGCCCAAGTTGGGAAAAAATAGCCAAACTCGACATCGACGATAAAGTCAAAGTTTTAAGCGATTCAGAATTTAGAACACGAATTATCCAGGAACCAGGTGGAACCCCAGAACAAATTGCACGATTCCGCGACTGGGATAATATTTTCCTGCTGGGGGACCCTCCCCAATATGAACCAGAACCCGGGTCTAGCATTGCATCAATCGCTAAAACGACGGGAGAAGCACCAGAGGCTATCGCCTTTGATATGATGATGGAAAATGGTGGGAAGACGATATTATATCATCCAATGTCTAATTATAGTTCTGGAGATATGTCCTGTGTTTATGAGATGCTTCAACATCCTAATACATTGATTGGGCTAGGCGATGGGGGAGCACATGTAGGAATAATGTGCGATGCGACCGATATGACCCACGCAATTACGCATTGGACCCGGGACAGAACCCGTGGCGAACTTTTGCCAATAGAAGATATAGTTCGAAGGTTAACCCACAAGAACGCTATTGCTATAGGGTTGAAAGACCGTGGATTAGTCAAGGCCGGTTATAAGGCGGATCTGAACATCATTAACTATGAACAACTGCAGCTTCGTGCACCTAAGATCCAATACGATCTCCCAGCTGGGGGAAAAAGGCTAGTCCAGGAAGCCGTTGGATATGATGCCACCATACTCTCTGGCGTACCCGTTTGGATTAACGGCCAGCCGACGGGAAACTATCCTGGAAAACTTTTACGCAGTGGTGAATATTAGGCCTATTTAACCTGGTGACATGCTAAATCGAGAAGACCTTTCTACCACGTGTTTTTAAAACGATTAAGGCTATATGGCTTCATATCAATATTTAGAGGCTGGTTTGAAACCAAGGCCGCCACCATTCTGCCTGTCATGGGCGCACCCGTTAATCCCAAATGCGCATGCCCGAATCCATAAAATAATCGTGGGTATCCCGGCACTTCTCCTATATACGGAACCGAATCGGGTGGAGAGGGGCGTCTTCCCATCCATTCTTCCGTCATTTCCGTATTTAATTTTGGGAATAAGGATTGTGCATGGGCCTTGAATATTCGAGCTCGTCGATAATCAGGAGGAGCATCAATCCCAGCAAATTCGGCCGTCCCAGCGCTTCTCATTCCCATTTCCATTGAACTGGACACAAATTTGTTGTCGTTATCAAGGATTGAATTTTTTAATACAACCCCCGGATCTTTAAAGAGTAAATGGTACCCTCTTTCAGCCTCTAAAGAAACTTTAACGCCTAGATCAGCCAGAAGTTGGGCAGACCAGACGCCCGCGGTAAGGACTAGGGTAGGGGCCTTTCTGCTTCCTTTATTCGTAACTATTTCATACCCCGAGCCGGGCAACGGCGCTATCTTGCTAACCTCTGCTTGAAAATACTCTACCCCTTGTCCTATAGCCTTTTCTGCTAGAACTTTCCCCAACCGTCCAGGGTTAGTTGTTCTCCCTTGCGCAGTTATAAGTACAGCATTTTTAACAGCTGGAGAAAGGTCTGGTTCGATTTCTCTCGCTTCATCTCCGCTAATAGCCCGAAAAGGTACGTTCCTTTCTTTTCGCAAACGCCACTCCAAGCTATCTAAATTAATTCCGGAACGATCCCGTGTAACAATGACATACGCGCTATCCTCTATCAGATTCTCCTCGCCCGTTCCTCGCAGAAGTTCTTTATAAATATCTAAGTTGGGACGATTAAGATTAAGCATTGCATCCGCTATCGCCGGAAGGCGTTCCAAACTTCCCGCTTTAAGGAATTCTATTAGCCAGGGCGCCAAACGTGGCATATATGACCAACGTATAGACAAGGGCCCTTTTGGATCTAGCAACCACTTTGGCACTTTTTTCCAGAGACCTGGCATAGACTGTGGAATACAGGCCCACTGGGAGATGACGCCGGCATTTCCGTAGCTAGTTGCATCTGATGGTTCGTCTTTATCTACCAGAGTGACCTTAAACCCTTTCTCGCTTAGCGCGAGCGCATTACATATACCAACAATACCAGCTCCTAAAACCAATACATCGTCAGATTTTTGATCTATCATAATAAACCCAGAGAAAGTTGAGTGTGTTTGTCCTTCGCAACTCTATAGAAGCACGTCATGTACAAATATACCATAGCGCGTATTTTATTGCTGATACCAACAGTAATCGGCGCAGGCATAATAGTTTTTTTTCTTATTCGGTTAATACCCGGAGATATCTGTGTGACAAGATGGGTGGATTTTGGAACCGATTTGGACCCGTCTCTTTTGCAATCTTGCCGTGATCACTATGGATTAAATGATCCCTTACTTGTTCAATTTGGAAAGTTTTTTTTAAATATCCTAAGTCTAGATTTTGGGATGTCTATGTGGACAGGCAACTCGATGGCTGTTGAATTGGGTTCGAGATTTGCGCTTTCGTTTCAGGTAGCCTTTATGGCTTTATTTTTTACAGTTGCTGTAGGACTTCCCCTTGGAGTGGTAGCGGCCAAGAAACATGGATCTTTGATTGATAAGTCTATAACGGCAGTATCCATTTTAGGGGTAGCCGTACCGTCTTTTTGGGTTGGGATTTTATGTATTCTTGGGATTTTAATTTTGTCACAAAAACTTCTGGGTAATCCCTGGATGCCACCTATCATTTACGTATCTCCTATAGAGGACCTAGGGGAGAACTTATCGCAGCTTCTTTTGCCTGCTGTTGCCGTCGGTGTCCGTTATCTCGCTATCACTGTCAGAATGACGCGCTCGGCCATGCTTGAGGTGCTAGAAGAGGATTATATTAGGACGGCCCGGTCACAGGGAATTAGCGAGCCGATTATCGCACGGAGGCATGCCCTAAGAAATGCTTTGCTGCCCATTGTAACCGTTTTAAGCGCAGAGTTTGCTTTTTTAATTGGAGGTCTGGTCGTCACGGAACAAGTATTTAATCTCAACGGGATCGGCGCTCTTTTAGTTCAGGCTTTGATTGATGGTGATTACGTGGTCGTCCAGACATTGGTAATGTTGATCGCACTTGTTTTCGCTTTGGTGAATTTAATCGTAGATCTTATTTATTCGTGGCTTGACCCACGTATTCGCTACGACTGATTTAAATTCACGGCTTCTTTTTATTCTGAACCAATAGGATCAACGGTAGAGCTAAAGCGCCGGTAATAGAGAGGGCATAAAACGCGTTTATATATCCTATCATAGCCGCTTGCCGTTCGATTTCGGTGCTGAGTTTTAATAATCCTCCTAAGCTTTCCGTCGTCCAAAATCCCGTGGTTTCTTGAAAATCGAACCGCTCGTTAAATGGAGTTATAAAATTGATCAAATCGGTATAATTTACAGACGTGGACCGGATAACAATGGTTATAGTCAATGAAATATAGATGCTGCTGCCTATGTTTCGGAGAAGATGCAACACCGCCGTTCCCTCCGGAAGAAATCTATCGTCGATATTGGAGAACATAACCACAGTTAATGGAACCCACGACAAACCCACTCCGAACCCTTGGAGGGCACTTGCCCACGCTATACCGCTGGTCGTCATATTTATATCAAAACTAGCAAGTAGCCAACATGATGCGGCTTGTGCGAAAAACCCCAATGCTAAACCTACGCGGGGATCGCTTTTACTAATGAGAAGAACTATAAAATTTCCTGCGAATGCACCAAGTCCCCTTGCCGCTAACAGCAGCCCTATTATAGACTCGGGATATCCCCTTAAATCTTGGAGCATCGAAGGAAATAATACCAGAGGTGTGAAATTTAACATGCCATACATGAATACTAGAATTACACCCAGGCAATAATTACGATCGCGGAGCAACCACGGGTTTAAGTAGGGGTTTTGTGCGGTTAAAATATGAGTAGCAAAGATATAGAGACAAATCGCGGCCGCGGCGGCCTCCAATGTTATTTCGGTCGATTCAAACCAATCTAGTCGGTTGCCCCTATCCAACATCAGCTGCATGGCGGTGAGCGCCAACGATAGGCTTATAAAACCCGTCCAGTCTAGCCGGCTGTATTTATCATGCGTGGTATTTCGCACGTAGAGCCACGCCCCTGCGAAAGCAATTACGCTGAAAGGTGCGATTATATAGAAAACCCAACGCCAGGTGTACGCCTCGGATATGTAACCGCCAACAGTAGGCCCGATTATTGGCCCACATACTACCCCCATACCCCAAATTGCAGTGGAAACACTATGCAGCCGTTTTGGGAAAACGATTAGTATAATAGCCTGGGATAGCGGCACTAATGGTCCACCAAAAGCCCCCTGGCAGACCCTGTAAAAAGTCAGTTCAACCAAATTTGACGCCTGTCCACAGAGTATCGAAGAAGCCGCAAAGCCAAATATGGTCCATAGCATTAATCGCCTTTGGCCAAATCGAGCTGTTAGCCAACCAGTCATTGGCGTTGAAACGGCCGTCCCAATAATATTAAAGGTCACTGTCCAGGCAATTTGATCTTGCGTAGCGCCTAACGCACCCTGCAATTGTGGCAGCGCTATATTAGCTATTGTAATACTCAACGCATAAAGGGTTGAAGTCAGCGTCAACGTAGCTAACGTGAGCCACTGCAAAAGGGTAATTTTACTGGAAGACGTTGAAAATGTACTATTCATCTAGTTTTTCTAGCTCTTTATCACATGGAAAACCAGTTCATCGCATCTGTTTTTATTTCTATATTTGAATTCATTAACTCCCATTTCCCTTCATTGGCAAACCGCAACACTTCCTCTGCCTCTAGGAAACTAAAAACCCGCCAACCGCGATGGTCACGCTGGGGCTCCGGGATAGATTGCTCTCTCAACCATCTCAAAAGCGTGTCGCGATGCACCCCGGCTTTTTTTGCGACAGTTTTAGTAGTTAAATATCCTTTTGATCTTCGGGCATCAGGAATATTTTTTTTACTTGATGCAAAATTATTCAACTGTTGTCGGATAAGGGCAAATGGATCCTTCGTTATGCCCGACTCATCCGCTTCCTTGAAAAGTTGTTTAGCTTCCTCTAGTTGCCCTAGCCTGATATGAGTTCTAATACAGCTTAGCCAAAATTGCGACACGGAGGGGTTCTGAGCCAGAGCTATCTTAAAGAACTCAAGGGCTTGAGTTGTACGTCCATTATCTAGAGCTAGAACCCCCATATTATGGTTTGCATCTGGGTGCAGGGGCTGCTCTTTTAAAATGGCCATATAAAAATTATTTGCTTTCTGTCTCTGACCGGCGCGTTGAGCCTCTATTCCTTTATTTAAGGCCTCATTTATCGTCATTTCCATTGACCGTTCCTTATACAGTTAAATGGCATTACTAGCGATTGACATATAGGTATAAGTTAATAAACTATATGTAACCTATATGTATATTTAAAACCATCACAAATTAGAGCTATATCAAATTTATGGGAGGTCACCAATGCGGCAAGTAAATTTGCTCAAGGCAAAAGTTTGTGATGGGACCCCAGTTGTTGGCATATGGGCAGCCCTGCCTTGCCATCAATAGTTGAAATGGCAAGCCACGCTGGGTACGATTTTATTATCATTGATAATGAACACGGCCAGATGACCCTCGATACAACAATCGACATGATGCGTGCTGCTGACCTGGGCACGGCATCATCTATGGTGAGAGTGCCCGGCAAGGATCCAGATTTTTTAAAACGCATCCTCGACGCCGGGGCGACTTCTCTAATGGTGCCCATGATAGACACCCCCCAACAAGCAAAGTCAATTGTGGAAGCCTGTCGATATCCTCCCAGAGGTTGGAGGGGTTTTGCCGCTCCCGCTGTCCGCGGTTCTCGGTACGGTTTAGATAACGACTATGTAGAATGGGCCCACGAAGAATTATTTTTGTGTTTACAGATCGAAAGTCGATTGGCAGTAGAAAATTCCAATGAGATTGCGTCCATCGACGGTGTCGACATGCTTTTTGTCGGAGCCAGTGACCTTTCTGGATCGCTCGGTGTATAGGGCGAAACCGGACACTCGGACGTTTTATCCGCTATAAAGACGGTCAAAGACGCAGCGAATAGGCAGGGAAAGCCATTAGGAACGATTCCTAGACCAGGAGTTTCTAACGCTGCATTAGTCAGAGACGGCTTCCTTCTTGGCGCAGGAGCCGTTGATATTATGTTGCTACGGGATGCCGCCTTAGCAGATATTAAGGCCTTTCGTGAAGCCAATCAGTGAAAAATCTCTTTTCCCTTAAACGCACTTTAAGCTACTTTGTTTATGACTAACGTTTAACCTAACAACTGATCCCTTACTGCATTATCGACAATCTTGTTGGCGTGACTCTTTGTACCTGTATAGCATCTCTATCGATAAGATCTCCAACTTTTGGGGCTACTTCATTTTTCCAAAAATCACTCTGGTACACATCATCATAGAGACGTTCACGATCAGATTCACTTTCAAACCGACGGATCCAGAAATAAACTGAGTCATCCTCTTCACCTTTAAAGCTCGCACAAATCACCATCCCCATCCCTACTTGAAAGGGAATAATTTTCGTTTCCATAAATTCTAACCACTCGGACATTTTTCCTGGGCGAATTTTATATTGTCGTAGTTCATAGAAAGCCATAGCATGCTCCAAATAATTAATTTTCACATTAGAAAGAGAATAACCGCTGTACTCAAAAACGTCGATCACCTATACAATCTATCTCAGGCTAAGCCTTTCAAGGGCAAACAAGAGCCCTGTTTAATAAGAAAAAGAGCTAAAATTAAAGGTGCAATATACATTCTACGAAAATTCTACTAAAACCTTCGTGTTCGATGATATTTCGGGGTAATACAAATGGCCTACTTTTTGACACACCAGGAATTACGCCACTACAAATCAAAGGGATTTGTTTCCCCTGTAAAAGTACTTAGCTCTGAAGACGCAGAAAACTATCGGAATAATTATAACAAGTTCAGGTCCCAAGCTGCCGCGAATTTTGACGTAAACGCGGTGTTAAGAAGTAAACCACATCTGGTTTTTCCGTGGCTTTACGACTTGGTCGTAGACCCGGCCATCACGAATCCAGTCAGCTCTGTCCTTGGACCTAATTTGCTCGCCTGGGGGAGTAGTTTTTTCGCTAAAGCAGCACGTGACACAGGATTTGTAAGTTGGCATCAGGACATAAACTATTGGGGTCTAGAACCCCACAACATTCTAACGGCTTGGATCGCTTTCAGTCCCAGCCGACGCGAAAATGGGTGTATGCGGGTAGTCCCAGGAAGCCATTTAGATGGCGCACTTGAACATCAAGATACTTTCGCAGCAAATAATCTGTTAACTCGTGGTCAGGAAATTCTTGTTGAGGTAGATGAGGATAATGCTGTCGATATAACTCTTGAAGCAGGAGAAATGTCACTTCATCATGTTAGCATTGTGCACGGATCGGAGCCCAATTCCAGCCAACTCGATCGAATTGGGTTTGCGGTTCGCTATATTTCAACTGAAGTTCAGCAGATTGGAGGTCGTACTACGGCCACGCTTGCAAGGGGCGTAGACGAATATAACCATTTTGATCCAGAACCTAGGCCAAAAAAGTCATTTGATCGCGAATCTCAGAAAGTTCGGGCCAATGCGTTAGAACGACAGCACAATGTACTTTTTAAAGGAGCTGATCCACGCTAGAAAAGCTAAATTAACGTGCTCTTCCTGCTTGAACCTATATTTTATTGTAACACAACCGCCGCATACCAATAGGCACTAGACATATTCGAATATAACAGGCCTACTAGTCATCTCTTTCCCTCTAAAAGCTTTTCCATGGAGCAAAAGGAGCCCAACTTTCTATTAGTCGGTGCAAAAGTTATAGGTCCTACAAGCCATTCAACTGTAATACTACGGGCCTAAATCGGTTAACCTTTTCAGTGTAAGCTATTTACTTACCCGTTCCATCACGCCATCTGTAGTATGCCACTGCAACTGGCAGAAACCATGGGCTTCCTGTATACAATGGTCGTGTCTTAAAACTTATTTTGTCCAGTGCAGTTTTTCCCTCTGCTATACCTAACAATTGTTGACCTACCCGGGTTCCTAAGTAGCTCGCCATACCAACCCCAGAACCGCAACAGCCCATCGCATAGTATATTCCCTTATGGTTACCTATATGCGGAAGTTCATCAAAAGTGTAGGCAACAAATCCCATCCATGAATGTGTGATTTTTATATTTAAAAGTTCAGGAAATATGCCTATTAAATCACTCCGTAATAGGCTTCCACTTTGCCTTACATCAACCTCTCCGGTTGTAACTCTTCCACCGAAAATTATGCGACTTCGATCCGGAGCTGGCCGGTAATAGTAAACTACCTTCCTTGTATCACTGATAACTCTATTGCTAGGCATTAGGCGGTCCATCAAACTTTTTTCTATAGGCTCCGTCGCTATCATATAACTTCCAATCGGGATTACGCGACGGGCCAACCAAGGCGTTAGCCTACCCGTGTAACCATTTGTTGCTACAATAACTTCTTGAGCTTGAAGCTCACCACGTTCTGTCAACACCCTAAAGTCTGGAGAAGTTCCGCTCAGTTCTAGAACCTTGCAGTACGGAACAATCGATACGCCCGCATCTAAAGCTCTGTCCAATAAACCTTGATGAAAGAGAGCCGGGTCTAGGGAGGCATGCGAATCAAAAATGATCCCCCCATGATAGATGTCAGTTCCCAATTCTCTCCGCTGCTCGGCGGGTGGCACGAGAGTTGATTGAACTTCCAAACCAGGCGGTTGCTCACTTATCTCTTTTTCTAAATTCTCGAACTCTTTTTTGTTGTGTGCAGCATAAAAACGTCCTGGAACATTAAAGGAGCACTCTATCTGCTCGTTTAAGATAAATTCTTTTAGCCATTGTAGCGAAGCTTGACCTTCTTTGATTATGTTAAATGCATCAGTTTTCCCAAACTTGGTTCTCAAAGCTTTATAGCTGGGCTTTATGCTGGTACTTACTTGCCCGCCATTCCGGGAACTGCAGCCCCATCCCGCATTTTCCGAATCAAATATCGTCACTTCTCGACCGGCTCTAGCAAGAACTATAGCGGCGCATAAACCAGTATAACCAGAGCCTACAATCGCAACATCAACGACTTGTGGAATTTCCTTAGCCTCTATTACGGGACGGGATGTTTTTTCCCACCAAAATGGTTCTGATTTATAATCTCGCGCAAAAATCTCCACTGGATCACCTCTATAGAATACGCTTAGGTCGTTCCCATACGAACTGTATTAGAGCACCGTCGGTAGTTAAAGTCGATTTTGTTTGGCAATAACGTTTTTGAATTCCATTACAGGTTTTTACTTTCGGACCCTCTGTCCACTGGTTATAAACTCATTTCTGCAACTAAAAATTTTGTCAGGAAGTAACCGCAGTGGCAAGAGATAGTCTAGGGAATACTCCTCAACTTAATATTGCGATAGTCGGGACCGGAATAAGCGGCCTTGCTGCTGCTTGGCTACTAAACCAAAAACATAATGTGACAATTTTTGAAAAGAACGAATATATAGGAGGCCATAGCCACACCGTTTGCGCACATGACGGAACGAACAAACTTTCAATTGATACCGGTTTTATTGTATACAACGAAGCTAACTATCCAAACCTTACTGCATTATTTAAACATTTGAACGTGCCTACGACGGAAAGCTCGATGTCTTTTGCGGCTTCATTAGAAGATGGCTCTTTTGAATATTCCGGAACCGACCTAAATAGCCTTCTTGGACAGAGGGCTAATCTATTTCGTCCACGATTTTGGAGAATGATCGCTGGCATCGCGAGGTTTTATTCCGACGCTCCAAGATTTTTTGAAAATGAATCCAATTTGTCTCTAACACTGAGCCAATTTCTGGAAAAGCGTAATTATGACCCAAGTTTCGTAAGAGATCACTTGCTTCCCATGGGGGCTGCCATTTGGTCAACAACCACCCAGGAAATCAGTGAATATCCAGCCTCCTCCTTTATACGGTTTTTTCAAAGCCATGGACTATTAAATTTAACTAATCGCCCTAAATGGCGGACAGTGCTTGGAGGCAGTGCAGAATATGTAAGGCGAATGACAGACACTTTTTTTGATAAAATTTTTTTGGATCATGTCTTATCTATTCATAGAACAGATTCCGGCGTCAAATTAATAACGTCAAAAGGTGAAAATTACAGATTCGACCATGTTGTGCTAGCAACTCACGCAGACGAAGCACTAGCACTTCTAGTCGACCCATGTGATTTCGAAGTAAAAGTACTTTCGCCCTGGAGGTACACAAAAAATGAAGTTGTCCTCCACAACGAACCCTCACTTATGCCAAAAGAGAGGCGCACATGGTCAAGTTGGAATTTTGTTAGCACGCGGCATCAGGAACAGGGTCTTTGCGTAACTTACTGGATGAATAAATTACAGCGACTAAATACAACAAAGCAGTTTTTTATCACACTAAATCCATTCTTAAACATCTCTCCGGACAAGATTGTGTCGCGCCACGAATACACACATCCCTACTTCAATGAGGATACACTAAAAACTCAGAAGAACTTGTGGGCCATTCAAGGTATAAAACGAACATGGTACTGCGGTAGTTATTTTGGTTTTGGCTTTCATGAAGATGGGCTTCAGTCAGCATTAGCTGTCGCAGAACAACTGGGCGAGGTGAGGCGACCTTGGACTGTTGTCGGCGAAAATAATAGACTGACTATTACAAGCTCTATGAGGAAAACTTAATGGGAGTGAAATCCAGTATATACAAAGGTATGGTCACTCATAAGCGGCTTCGCCCTGGGAAACACATGTTAAAATACAATGTTTTCTCCTTACTTCTAGACCTCGATGAGCTAGAGGCACTGAACAAATACTTTCCCCTTTTCTCTTGTAATAAGTGGAGTTTATTGTCTTTTTATGAACGCGATCATGGATCAACTGCTAAAGAGCCTCTTAGACTCTGGGTGGAAAGAACGTTGACCGCGGCAGAGATTGAATATGAAGAACTCAAAATAAAACTATTGTGTTATCCACGTGTGTTTGGCTACGGGTTCAATCCACTGAGCGTCTACTTTTGCTATGATAAAGACGAAAAACTGATATGCATTCTATACGAAGTCTGCAATACTTTCAGAGAACGGCACACCTATATTATTCCTGTGCGTAATAGGGCCGACGGGATAATTCGGCAAAACTGTCGCAAGAAACTCTACGTCTCACCTTTTATCGCGATGGAGGCAGAATACAACTTCCATATAACTCCTCCCGCCAATACCATAAAAATTGTAATTAAAGAAACTGACGAAGATGGTCTTTTTTTGATCGCATCTTTTAACGGCTATCATGTTAATATTACTGGACTTTCTCTACTGAAATGCCTATTTCAGTATCCATTGATGTCCTTTAAAATTATTGGTGGGATACATTGGGAAGCCTTCAAACTGTGGTCAAAAGGTGTACCATTTTTCAAGCACAAAACTGCCGATTATCGAGTCTCTGTTAGCAACGTTACTTCGAACACCAAAGAAAAAACTCCCTAGATGTCCTGCAAACCATCGCCCTATAAAACTGCGCCGGCAAATATTCCCGGCATTGCCCCCAGGGGCTGGGAATGGCTTTTAGATAACTGGTTATCCCGCATAGAAGTGGGAAAGCTAACTGTCACGTTTCCTTCCGGCTTTGAAAAAACTTTCGGAGGGCACGTCGATGGTCCCTCCGCCAAAATTGATATCTATAGTTGGAGATTAATTCCTCGCCTACTATTATCCGGAGACATAGGTCTCGCTGAGAGCTTCATGAACGGGGAATGGGATACTTCGGACCTTAGCCAGCTTATTCTTCTTGGCGATATGAATGAACGTGCTTTAGGAGATGCTGTTACCCCTTCTACGATCGTTAGCTTCCTGGAGAGACTTCGACACGGTCGGCGCACAAACAGCAAACGGGGTAGCAAACGCAATATTGCAGCACATTATGACCTCGGGAACAATTTCTACGCAGAATGGCTCGATAATTCTATGTCATACTCTTCTGCCATATTCGACAACGAGGATGAAGGGCTAGAATTAGCGCAAAGAAGAAAATATCTTCGGTTAGCGAAAAAATTGGGACTGAAGGAAGGTGAAACCGTGCTAGAGATCGGCTGTGGTTGGGGTGGTTTCGCCGAAATAGCCGCCCAAGAGTTTAAATGCAAAGTAGTCGGTGTAACATTATCAACAGAACAGGCCACATACGCGAAAGCGCGTATGCAAGACGCTGAGGTTTCAAATCTGGTCGAGATACGAGTACAAGACTATCGCGATATTCGAGGCCATTTTGACAAAATTGTGTCAATCGAAATGTTTGAAGCAGTTGGAGCTAAACATTGGCGGAACTACTTTAAACTTCTTAAAAACCGTCTCAATATGGAAGGAAAAGCTGCCGTCCAATGCATAACAATCGCTGATTCTTTCTTTGAAGTATATAAACGTCGACCAGATTTTATTCAAAAATATATTTTCCCCGGCGGAATACTACCCAGTGAAAGCGCACTAAATAGATCAATCAATGACGCCGGCCTGGCTGTTCTAGAATCACACTACTTTGGTAAATCCTATGCAGAGACCCTGCGCCGCTGGCATATCAATTTTGAAGAGAGATGGAGCCAAATAAAAAAATTGGGCTTTGACGAGCAATTTAAGCGGATGTGGCGATATTATCTTAGTTATTGCGAAGCCGGCTTCGAAACTGGTCACATAAACGTCGGCCAGTTCATAATAAGTTCAAGGTAAGTACTGCTATTATGCAGACACGCTCGCTACTAGCATATAGTCTCCCGTCGTTCGCTGTGACGTTACCCACCATACCAATTTATATCCATCTCCCTACTCTTTACGGCGTTCATTTAGAACTGGGATTGGCAGCAACCGGCTTAATGTTATTAATATCGAGATCGATAGACACGCTAACGGATCCAATAGTCGGCATCTTGAGCGATCGTTTTTCCTATAAAGGAAATTATAGAAAGCCATGGATTGCTGCTGGTTCTGTTATCGCCGGTATTGGTATTTACAAATTGCTCAATCCACCAGAAGTTGTAGATCTATATTTTTTGCTGATTTGGTCTGTTACATTATATATTGGTTGGACTTTGGTTGCCGTCCCATATTTAACTTGGGGTGCCGAATTATCGACAGATTATAACGAACGTACGACAATAACCACCTGCAGGGAATTAGGAGGAATAATTGGAATTCTCGCATCTGGCGCAATAGTAGCTATTGCAGCTTTCCATGGCCTTTCAGAATTGGATAGCATAAGGCTAATAGCCTGGGCAGCGATATTCGCAGGCGGCATTACAATTCCCTACATGTTATTTTATGTTCCAGACGCCAATATTGGACGCTATAAACTGTCACGTTCCGTCAACAGAAGCATCTTGAACTCTTGTCTCGAGCTGGCCAGCAATAAACCCTTTATTCGGCTTATCTCAGCTTGGTTCTTAAACGGCCTGGCAAATGGCATTCCCGCTGTTTTATTTTTTTTATACTTGGATAAAGTTCTAGGAGCGGGAGAGATACAACGCGCTGTACTTATTGTAATTTACTTTAGCGCGGCCGTAATGGCCATGCCCATTTGGCTATTGCTAAGCAAGTTTTTTGGAAAACATAAGATTTGGTGCTACGCAATGCTTCTTGCTGTTAGCGCTTTTTCGATAGTGCCTCTTCTACCGGAGGGTAGCTTTAATTCTTTTGTGGTTATTTGTATTTTGACCGGCATGTGCTTAGGTGCAGATCTCTCTATACCCCCCGCCATTCAGGCCGATGTGGTTGATTACGATAAACTTAGGTTTGGAGGAGATCGGGCCGGTCTCCTATTCGCGCTCTGGGGAATGATTACTAAACTTGCCCTAGCTTGCAGCGTGGGAATAGCATTCCCAGTACTGCAATGGCTTGGCTTCCAGACCACGGAGCCCGGCGAATATGGAAAATTTCTACTAACCATACTATATGCTTTGATACCCGTGGGCTTTAAAATTATAACAGTGGTTATAATTTGGAGTTTCCCAATCACTTCTAAGAAACACCAAATCATTCGGCAACGCCTATATGGAAAGCTCCGTGGAACTGATCGTTGAATTAGTTATCGACCTATCATTTGGTGAAGTTGAATAGTCTACCTACAATAATTTCAGTGTCCGCCCACGCTTCAAATAAAGGGGTCCCTGCACGATCTGATTAACGAATCATGCGTTTTGTCAGTGCAAACAAAAATTTATAAGGTAATAGACGAAGTAATTTCATTGGTATAGCAAGCCGTTTCGGAAAAGTAATTTCGAATTTATCCTTGTTTAAGCCCTCTATAATTCGTTTCGCCGCGTCTTCAGCCGAAATAAGAAACGGCATCGCGAAATCATTTTTATCAGTAAGAGGCGTTTCAACAAAACCAGGATTTATGAGCGTTAGGCGCACGTTATATCTCTTTAACTCGGGCTGCAATGATTCACACATGTTTATTAATGCCGCCTTACTTGCTCCGTAAGCGGATGCTGTCGGGAGACCTACATAACCCGATAAGGATGCTACCACTGCTATATGACCACCCCCTATCTTTACAAAGCGCGGTATGATTTCCGCTAGACCATTTACAACCCCCATGAGATTTACCTCAATCAGCTGTCGCACCGTCTCGCTAGTAAAGTTTCCGGGTGAAATCGGAGCGTGAGCCCCAGCATTAAATATAACCAAGTTTGGCATGCCTATGGTGAGTTCTATTTGCTCTATCGTATTAACTGTCTCTTCCTGATTAGTTACGTCTAAAGGAAAAATTTTAATTAGCTCAGGGTTGCATTCATCCTGCAGCTGTTGGAGGTCGGAAACAGTTCGCGCACTCACAGCTACAGTCCATGACTCTGCGGCCAGTGTTTTAGCCAGCGCTCTTCCTATTCCTTTTCCTGCCCCTGTTATCCATGCTCGATTGACTATCACACTATCCTTTACTTTTTATTTTCTTATCGAGCTATTTCACACAACTCTTACATCGATACTGTATTCTGCTTCCATCACTTCCGACAAACTCCATTCCTACCCAACGCCCCTTGTTATCATACCAGATTTGCGTTTCTAAATCGCCTGTATAGGCATAGTGGCGAGCTACGATTGGTCCATTTTCACTTAGTATTGTTTCTTCCCCTTTGTCCCGTATTTTGACCCTATTAAGCTCACCGGTTAATGTGTTTAGCACCACGGTTTGGTTTAATACGCTGGCATTCCAGTGATTGGTTGGGAAAAGCGGTATATCTGATTGATACTTAGAGTTTTCTCTAGATATCAACATCTTATTTCTGACACGCGTTGCACTTAGAAAAAACACGTCTCCATTATCATTTACGTTGACCTGTAATCGGCTAAGTAAACCGTCTTTCCAAATTGAATGCGATTCGTAGTCAAAGCTATAAGCTGTGATAAATAGGAGTTTAATACTCAGATTGAACTTTGATATCACTTTCAAATTATTCGGTTCACCCGAAAACTCTATTGTATGAAACCCGGCTTTTTTACCTTCTCGGTAAACTTGAAACTCAATTTTCCCACCATACAACTCTAGTGGATTTCTGGATTCAGTTCCCCCCAACTCCGCAATATTTAGAATGTTACCTAGGCAGAGGGTAATAAGAAAAATAGGGATGCTTTTTAACGTGGAAGTATAAAAATAGTCTTTCACCATAAGTCGCTTATGAAACTGCCGTTATTTTTAAGGCCAAACAGAACTTCATTGCTACCCTGTAACAAGTTCCTCGAGCAAATTCGCAATATCTACCGTGCGTTGAGCTTTTTCAACAATTGGATAATCTACAAAGTATCCATCAACCTGTATGGAAGCAATCCCCTCAGCTTCCGCTTTTTCAAATTCCGCTATTACTTTTTTTGACCACAACACTTCCTCGCTGTCGGGCGTAAAGACTTCATTTGCCACGGGAACTTGGTCGGGGTGAATACACATTTTTCCTTGAAAACCAAGTCCCAACACTTGCTCGCAAGACTTTCTGAATGCCTCGTGTTCTTTTATGTGAATAAAAACAGTATCTACTGGTGGTTCTAGTTTTCCATAACGGGACGCGAGAACTATTTCAGATCGAATAGGTAAAAGTTCCTCTTCCCCCAACGTCCAGTGTATTCCAAGGTCGTTCGTGTAATCCCCTCCACCAAAAGCTAATCGGCGCACCCTCGACTCGGTTGTGGCTATATCCCTAATTCTTGCCGCGCCCTTGGCTGTTTCTATTATGGGCATCAATTCGATACTGCCCTCCACCAAATTTCTCTCCCTTTCCAGATTAGTCAGTAGCCAATCAACTGATATTAAATCCTCCCTGCTTTCTAGTTTTGGCAAAACTATACCGTCTAAGTCTTTTGAAACAATGGAGTAAATGTCGCCAAAGCAGAATTTGGTGTCGTAAGCGTTAATCCTCACAAACACGCCACAATCCCTGGGTTGTTTAAGCGTATTATTTATCAGGTCGCGCGTTGTCGCTTTTTCGGAGATTGCCACAGCATCTTCTAGATCCAAGATTACTAAATCTGAACTCAAATTAAGCGCTTTCTCGACACGTCTTTCGTGATTTCCTGGAGCAAACAAATATGTTCGATTAGCGTGTTTCCTCATATCACCCCACCCTCCCTGAGCTTGCTTAATTCCACATCCGATAAACCAAGCTCTTCTTGATATAGAGCAATATTATCTTCCCCTAGGCCAGGCCCAAGCTTAATCAATTCCCCAGGGCTGTCGGATAAACCCGGTATCACATTTGGCACTGTAACTTCACCCAACTTAGGTACATTAATCTTTTTCAGTAACTTTCTTGCCCTAAAGTGGGGGTCTTCAAAGATATCCGCTATAGAGTTAATTGCTCCCGCCGGCACCCCACTTTGGGTGCAAATTTCTATCAAAT
>CAYFGZ010000018.1:0-40965 GCA_964342575.1 uncultured Nisaea sp.
TCATGTGTAATTTCACATAGATCAGGAGAAACTGAGGATACTACCATAGCAGATCTATCGGTTGCTGTTAATGCGGGCCAAATAAAGACTGGATCCCTGTCTCGTTCGGATAGAACAGCAAAGTATAATCAACTTATTCGAATAGAAGAACAATTAGGAGCAGCCGCTTCTTATTCCGGGGCTCGACCGTTTTTAGAAAAAATGTGAGTCTTATTTGCAACACTTTTTGCTATTGCCTGATGTTATTCTTGGATTCCTGTTTTGTTCCGGTTGACCCTCCGAATCGACAGTGATTCACTCTCTATCGTTGCGTGGAGAGACGAATGTCACTTGTACGAGATCTTCGGTGGAGAGTTAGTTTTATAATTGGACCCGTTTTGGGTTTCATGGTTTTTTCTTATTTTATTTATCATTCTATTCAAGGAGACCGAGGTTTACTTGCCTGGCGGCACTTGAATTTAAGAATCACTGAAGCAAAGCTAACGCTAGCTGAATTGGAAAAACAGCGGACTCAGTTGGAGAAACAAGTGGGAATGCTAAGCCCCAGTAGTCTGGACCCTGACTTGTTAGAGGAACAGGGGAGGCGTTTATTGAATTTTAGCCGCAAAGACGAGGTAGTAATCCTTCTTGGAGCTTCGTAACAGAAGAGTTAGTTTTATCTGTCTCTAGTTTTAACCAAAATTAAGTTAAATTAAAAATTATATCTATAATTCAATGATTTAGTTCCCTTGAAAGTGTGGCTAATTTAGCATACCTTTAGATGGTGGAATACTAGCACTGGCTATGGTTCGGTTAGCACCCTGATAACTTTTGTAGAGGGATCTATGGCAAAATCACCTCGGATGACAACTTCAAATCGGACTCCTGCCCGAAAGCGTACTGCTAGTGGCCGGGGAGCTAGGATTAATAAGGAACTTAAACAGGAATTAATTGGTTATTACCAGGATATGCTGTTGATACGTCGTTTTGAAGAAAAGGCGGGTCAGTTGTATGGGATGGGATTAATTGGAGGTTTTTGCCATCTTTACATAGGGCAAGAGGCTGTTGTTGTAGGGATGCAGGCGGCTATAAACGAAATTTCGTCAGTGGTAACGAGTTATCGAGATCATGGGCATATGCTGGCTTGTGGTATGGAGCCAAAGGGCGTTATGGCTGAGTTGACAGGTCGTATAGGCGGTTATTCTAAGGGTAAGGGCGGCAGCATGCATATGTTTAGTCGCGAGAAAAACTTCTTTGGCGGTCATGGTATAGTAGCAGCACAAGTGCCAATAGGTACAGGGTTGGCATTTGCTCACAAATATAAAGATGAAAATGCTGTATGCCTCACTTATTTAGGTGATGGAGCAATTAATCAAGGCCAGGTTTACGAGAGCTTCAATATGGCGGCGCTTTGGAAACTACCGTGCGTTTACGTGATAGAAAATAATAAATACGGCATGGGAACGTCGGTAAACCGTGCAGCAGCTGGAAAATCGTTAGCTGAACGTGGTGCTGCATATGGAATACCAGGGCGCCAAGTTGACGGAATGGATGTTTTGGCTGTTCGGGATGCAGGTAGAAAGTCGGTAAATCATGCGGCGTCTGGTAAAGGACCTTATATTCTTGAGATGACCACATATAGGTACAGAGGCCATTCTATGTCGGATCCAGCTAAATATCGGACAAAAGACGAGGTAAATAGAATGAGGCAAGAGCATGATCCGATTGATAATGTTCGTGACAAGCTGATTGCCGCGGGCGTGGCCGAGGACGACTTAAAAAATATCGACAAAACGATTCGTAGTCAGGTTTCAGAGGCCGTGGATTTTGCTCAATCCAGTCCCGAGCCGGATATCGGAGAACTTTATACTGACGTTTTAAAAGAGATTGTATGATTTTTGTCGCGTGTAATTCGTAAATATGTTCTTCAAGGTATTGGTCGAGATGCCGTGGGAGTAAGGGGATGCCATTCGAAATATTGATGCCAGCTTTATCGCCGACAATGACAGAGGGGAAGCTTTTTAAATGGCTTAAAAGTGAAGGGGACTTTGTCGATGTTGGGGACGCAATTGCGGAAATCGAGACTGATAAAGCTACCATGGAAGTTGAGGCCGTCGAGTCAGGAACTATTGTCCAAATTTTAGTAGCCGAAGGCTCAGAGGAAGTAGCCGTAAATACACCGATAGCTATTTTAGGTGTCGAGGGAGAAAGTGTAAATCCAACGGTTTTATCATCTGAAAATAATGTTAAATCTTTTCAAGAAAACGATCAACTCTCTGAATCTAATGTAATGAAAAATACTAAACAAGTTAAAGAAATAGATACTAATGGGACAATAAAACAGACGGTTAGAGAGGCTTTACGTGATGGAATGGCCGAAGAAATGCGGGCAGATGCGTCTGTGTTCGTTATGGGTGAGGAAGTTGCAGAATATGAAGGTGCCTACAAAGTTACTCAAGGCCTGTTAAAAGAGTTTGGCGATCAAAGGGTGATAGATACACCAATTACAGAACATGGGTTTGCGGGACTTGGTGTTGGAGCAGCATTTGGAAATTTACGGCCAATTGTGGAGTTTATGACTTTTAATTTTGCAATGCAGGCTATGGATCAGATAATTAATTCGGCTGCGAAAACCCTGTATATGTCCGGTGGTCAGATGGGTTGTCCTATTGTATTTAGGGGGCCTAATGGAGCAGCATCCAGGGTTGCTGCTCAGCATTCGCAGGACTACACCAGCTGGTTTGCTCATTGCCCAGGTTTAAAAGTGCTCGCTCCCTGGTCTGCGGCAGATGCGAAGGGCTTATTGAAATCAGCAGTGCGCGACCCTAACCCGGTTATTATTTTAGAAAATGAAGTCCTTTATGGTCAAACGTTCCAAGTTCCGGTGGATCCTGGTTTTACTGTACCGATTGGGGAAGCAAATATAGTTGTGGCGGGTAATGATGTTACCATTGTTACGTTTTCCTTAATGGTAGGTAAAGCAGTAGAAGCAGCAGGTCTTTTGGCCGAGGATGGGATTCGAGCGGAGGTAATTGATTTGCGAACCATCCGACCACTCGATTCTAAGACAATTGTTGA
Organism: uncultured Nisaea sp.; assembly: GCA_964342575.1. GTDB lineage: Bacteria > Pseudomonadota > Alphaproteobacteria > Thalassobaculales > Thalassobaculaceae. The sequence goes on from CAYFGZ010000018.1 coordinate 3,058, forward strand.
ATCAGTCAGAAAAACAAATCGTATTGTCACCGTGGAAGAAGGATGGCCCACTTGCGGGGTAGGGGCAGAGATTTCCGCCCTTATAATGGAGCAGGCATTCGATTTTTTAGATGCTCCCTTGGTCCGTGTATCTGGTGAGGACGTTCCAATGCCCTATGCTGCCAACCTTGAGGCACTCGCTTTACCTCAAGTGTCGGACATAGTGGAGGCTTCAAAAACGGTTTGCTATAAAAATTAAGGAGGAAGTCATGCCTATTGAAATCTTGATGCCCGCCCTTTCTCCCACAATGACTGAGGGTACCCTAGTATCGTGGCTAAAGAACGAAGGCGATCAGGTCAATCCAGGTGATATCATTGCCGAGATAGAAACAGATAAGGCTACTATGGAGGTAGAGGCCGTTGAGGAGGGATTGCTAGGAAAAATTGTTGTTTCGGCTGGGACAGAGGGCGTATCGGTCAATACGGTAATAGCATTTTTATTAGAAGAAGGGGAGGATGCTAGTAGCATCAGTATCCCATTAGATAGTAGCTCTTCAAAAGAAAGGTCTGTGCCTCTCGTGCGGCCGGATAGCTCCTCTGGTGTGGAGGCAAATCAACGTAAGGAATTGGCTGGTTTGTCGGAAACTACGGTGCGAGATGTACCGAATGATGTGTCCAAATTAGAGCCGTTGGCAGTTAGCAATAGAATTACCGCGAGTCCATTAGCCCGGCGGATGGCGGAACATTCAGGAATCGATTTGGCTAAGATATCAGGGAGTGGCCCAAATGGGCGGATAGTAAAGGCTGACATCGACCGGATAATATCGGGGAACGGTGCACCTCTCCAACAAGTTCGTTCAACGCGTGATATTAATGAGCCCTCACTTACACCTGAGTACGATGCCGTGCCAAATTCTTCAATGCGCAAGGTAATTGCCCAGCGGCTGTCTGAATCAAAGCAATCGGCACCACATTTCTATATGACAGTCGATTGTGAGATCGACGCGTTATTTGATGTGCGTCAAAAGCTAAATGCTAAGGTTGAAGACGCAAAAATCTCTGTAAATGACTTTGTAATTAGAGCATCTGCATTGGCCATGAAACGAGTTCCCGCGGCCAATGCTTCATGGACCGAAGAAGAGACTAGGATATATAAAACTGTTGATATTTCGGTTGCGGTCGCGGTAGAGGGTGGCCTACTAACTCCTGTTGTTAGGGATGCTGGATCAAAAGGGTTGAAACAAATTTCCAGTGAAATGAAGGACTTGGCGGCCCGCGCACGGGACGGAAGATTAGCACCAGAGGAGTATCAAGGAGGGACATTTTCTATATCCAATCTTGGCATGTATGGCGTAAAAGAGTTCGCCGCTGTTGTAAACCCCCCTCAAGGAGCAATCTTAGCTGTTGGAGCTGGTGAACAAAGGCCAGTCATCAGAGATGGCGCGGTCACCGTGGCCACCGTCATGAGTTGCACTCTATCGGTTGATCACAGAGTAATCGACGGTGCGGTTGGCGCGGAATTTCTAGACACATTTAAGAGACTTATAGAAGACCCGATGACGATGTTATTGTGATAAGTTTAGTTTATTTGGACATTAAAGTAGGTAGCTTTCAATGAGTGATACAAGTTTTGATCTAGTTATTCTTGGTGCAGGACCTGGTGGTTATGTGGCGGCCATCCGGGCTTCTCAATTGGGAATGAAAGTAGCAGTAGTCGAACGAGAACATTTAGGGGGGATTTGTTTAAATTGGGGTTGTATTCCAACTAAGGCACTGCTTCGATCCTCCGAGGTCGGACACATTCTTAGTAAACTGGATACCTTCGGTTATAGTGCCCAAAACGTTTCGTTCGACATAAAGAAAGTAGTGGCTCGATCGCGAGGAGTGGCCAAGCAGTTGTCGGGCGGTGTATCCCATTTGCTAAAAAAGAACAAAATTAAGGTTATCATGGGCCAGGGGCGCCTGAAAAAAAAGCAAGGAGATGATCTCAAAATAACAGTTTCGCAGGAAAATAAAAAAGAAGTGGTTCTCGATGCAAATAAAGTAATCTTGGCCACGGGCGCCCGTGCTAGATCTCTCCCTAATATAGAGTCGGATGGTAAAACAATATGGACATACAAAGAGGCTATGGTCCCAAATTCTCTACCCAAGTCTATTCTAGTTATAGGATCTGGGGCAATTGGGATAGAATTTGCCAGTTTTTATAATGATTTAGGGAGTAATGTAACGGTTATTGAGGTACTAGATCGAATTCTCCCTGCTGAAGATTCAGAAATCTCGTTGTTTGCTGAAAAGGCATTTGTGAAACAGGGCATAAAAATAAAGACAGCAACTAAGGTATTGAGCGTTGAACCTCATAGTAGGGGTGCAAAAGTAAAGATTGAAAGAAGCTCTGGGATTGAAGAACTTGAAGTAGAGAAAGTTATATTGGCTGTTGGAATAGTTGGTAACTCGGATGGTATTGGGCTAGAGGACACTAATGTAGAAGTAACCAAGGGGCATGTGGTGGCAGATGTTTGGGGGGCTACTGCTGAGCCGGGAGTATATGCGATTGGTGATTTGTCTGGTCCTCCTTGGCTTGCTCACAAAGCGAGTCATGAAGGAGTACTATGTGTTGAACATATAGCAGGTATAAAGGGGTTGCATCCACTTAACACTGAAAACATACCGGGTTGCACGTACTCCAGGCCGCAGATAGCAAGTGTAGGATTGACCCAAGCCGCGGCTGAAGCAGCTGGTCACAAAATACGTGCCGGGCATTTTCCTTTTATAGCAAACGGGAAAGCGATTGCCCTAGGAGAAATGGAGGGGTTTGTTAAGACTATTTTTGATCAAAAGACTGGAGAACTGTTGGGGGCACACATGATTGGGGCGGAGGTGACAGAATTGATCCAGGGCTATACGGTGGCGAAGACGCTTGAAACGACAGAAAAAGAACTATTGCATACCGTATTTCCACACCCCACATTATCAGAAATGATGCATGAATCAGTCTTAGACGCTTTTGATAAGGCTATTCATATCTAGGCCAGTATGAGACAACGTTTGTTAAAACGTGACTTATGTGATGATGATCTGGGGTAGAATCGAGAACGAGATAATTAGGAGTGTTAATGGCTCACGTTAGGGAGATAGGAAAAAGGGTTGAAGTAATTCGGCATCCGGAAAAGGCAAATAAGCCGGTTAATGCAATCCAAAGAAAACCCAACTGGATAAGGGTTAAGGCGCCAAATTCAAGAGTTTATAACGAAACCCGGTCTCTGATGCGGGAGTTGAGCTTGACCACCGTATGCGAGGAAGCCGCTTGCCCAAATATAGGTGAATGTTGGACGAAGAAACATGCCACTGTGATGATTTTGGGAGCAATTTGCACGAGGGCTTGCGCGTTTTGTAATGTTGCTACAGGACGCCCAGAAGGGGTCAATCCGGAAGAACCTGAGAACGTTGCCAACGCGGTTCTGAAGCTAGGTCTAGAGCATGTCGTAGTTACATCTGTTGACAGGGATGATCTATCGGATGGTGGTGCGGCTCAGTTTGTTGCTACTATACAAGCGATAAGAATGTTCTCACCATCAACTACAATTGAAATTCTTACCCCAGACTTCCTAAAGAAAGAGGGGGCATTGGAACTCATCATGAAAGCGCCGCCTGATGTTTTCAATCACAATCTAGAAACAGTGCCCAGATTATATCGTTCAGTGCGACCGGGATCACGATATTTTCATTCATTACGGTTAATAAGCAGAGTTAAAGAAATAGATCCAACTATCTTTACAAAATCAGGATTAATGGTTGGTCTGGGAGAAACTTCTGAGGAAGTCCATCAGGTTTTAGATGACATGCGGTCAGCGGATATTGATTTTGTAACGATTGGACAATATTTGCAGCCAACGGCGAGACATCATCCAATAGATAGGTTTGTCGAGCCCGAAGAGTTTGAGGAGTTAGAAAAAAGGGCATATGGGAAAGGGTTTTTGATGGTATCCGCTTCTCCATTAACAAGATCTTCCTACCATGCGGGAGAAGATTTTAGAGCTCTGCGTCAAGCTAGGTTCGGAGTGCACAAAAAATCTGGAAGTGAACTTCAGAAACTTGCTGATATGGCAACCACAATTATATAGCGGCCGGCAAGGGCTGGATGACAACACACTCTGAAAAAAGAATAGTGCCTTTCACTGCGGATCAACTATTCGATTTAGTAGCTGACGTTGAAAATTATCCGAAATTTCTTCCATGGTGTTTAGGTTCAAGAATAAGATCCACTAGCGAAACCTTAATTATTGCAGATCTTTTGATTGGATATAAAGTGATCCGGGAACGTTTTACGTCACGGGTATGTTTAGATCGAAGGAATTGTATTATAGAAACCGAGTTTACTGACGGCCCATTTAAGTTTTTAAACAATCGATGGTTATTCGCGGAATCTCCAGAGGGATGTGTGATCGACTTTAGCGTTCACTTTGAGTTTCGCTCGTCAATACTGCAAAATCTTGTAGATGTCTTGTTCCAAGAAGTAGTAGTTCGGATGGTGGGAGCCTTTGAAGATAGGGCTTACCGTCTTTATGAGAGAAAACGTCCCTTATAATATTGGATATTTGCGTGGCATGATTCTGCATTCATTGATTAGTCTGCCGATGACAGGGCAGGGATTAGATGACGTCTAATCTGTTCCCAGAACATCCTTTAATGATTGGTAACGAAATCTATCGTTTTTCACGTTTTGGTGCACATCATCCTTTGTCGATAGAGCGAATAACACCGGTTATTGATCTCTGCTATAGCTTAGGCTGGGTGGATGACCCGGTATATCTCGAAAGTCGGATGGCGACACAGGAGATGTTGTGTAGATATCACGACCATGAGTATGTGGAAGCCGTTTTCCAAGCAGAACAGAATGGATTGGTGGATCAGATTATTAGCGAGCGTTTTAATTTGGGTATAAACGGTAACCCAATTTTTCCAGAGATTTTCACGCGTCCAGCTATTACTGCTGGTGCTAGTATTCAAGCCGGTGAGTTATTGGCTGGAGTGGACAATGGCGTTATTTACTCGGTTGCGGGTGGGACACACCATGCAAAGAAGGCCATGGCTTCGGGATTCTGTTTTTTTAATGACCTTGTCCTAGGCATATTGGCGCTATTGGATGGTGGTATAGAAAAAGTGCTATACGTAGATTTGGATGCTCATCATGGGGATGGCGTGCAGGATGCTTTTTCAAATGATGAACGGGTATTGACAGTTTCAATTCATGAAAAAGGGCGGTGGCCTGGTACCGGGGATGTATTAGACCGGGCCAATGGTGCAGCAAGAAATTTGCCAGTGCCATCAGGCTTTAATGATACGGAGATGGATTTGATAGTACGTAGGGCTATAATCCCCTTAGGAGAGACGTTCGGACCTCAAGCCATCGTAATACAGTGCGGTTGCGATAACTTAGCGGATGATCCGCAGAGTAAATTGCAGTTATCTAATATAGCTTTATGGGGGGCCGTAGATAACCTTATTAAATTGGCGCCACGGGCATTGATTGTTGGCGGCGGCGGATATAACCCGTGGTCTGCAGCGCGTGCTTGGACTGGTATATGGGGAATTATTAATAATAAAGATGTGGATATAAATCTTCCCTTGGAAGCGATGGGCATTCTAAAGGCGTTGACCTGGAATCATTCGTGGGGTCGAAGTCCCCCGTTCCACTGGTATTCCTCTTTAGCTGACTTCCCAAATGAGGGAATAATAAGGGAAGAGATCAAGGATATTATTAGCGAGGTACTAAAATGATTAGGGCTTTACTACTAATCTCAGGTCTGCTGACTGTAGCATTCGCATCAGCAGCTGACCCTGCAATTGACAAATTAAGTGTTTTTACGAGGGAGGGAAATACTCATACATTTGATGTAGAGATAGCGAACACAAATAATAAGCGGGCAAAAGGACTTATGTTTCGTAAATCTTTAGGGGAAGAACAAGGAATGCTGTTTTTGTACGAAGAAGAAAAGCCCATTCTAATGTGGATGAAAAATACTCTGATTCCCCTTGATATGTTATTCATCAACGAAGAGGGGCTTATTACACATATAGTGGAGCAAACTGTTCCCCTATCTTTGGATATTATATCATCTAACGGAGATGTTTTAGCGGTTCTGGAATTACTGGGAGGAACCAGCGCAAGGTTAGATATAAGAGTTGGAGATAGTGTCAAACACGCGGCCTTTATAGAGTGACATTAGTAGATAATTTGAATCGTTTTTTTGAGTTCATTTGGATGAACTGCTAGGAATCTAGTCATTGATTTCGAAAACTGTGTTGGGAAGAGTGGTGGCCAGTCCTGGGAAAAGGAGCACCAAAATAATCATGAGCAGTTGCAGAGCCAAAATGGGCATTACTCCTCGATAGATAGAGCCAATTGTAATCCACGACGGTGCAGCGCTCCTAATGTGGAAAAGTGCAAACCCAAAGGGTGGTGTCAAAAATGAGGTTTGTAAAACTAAGGCGAACAGGGTGGCAATCCAAATGACGGAAAGTGTAGGCGATCCAGTATAGGTTTCAAAATTAAGTGCCGTCAGCAAGGGGAAAAAGATTGGTATGGTAATAACAGTTATTTCTATCCAATCTATGAAAAAGCCCAAAATAAATGTAATAAGCATCACAGTTATTAATATGCCCCAGTCATTGAAACCAAGTATCGTGATAAAATCGCGGACCAGTTCATCACCACTAAAAAAGCGAAAAGGGTAGGAGAAGATTAAGGCTGCCATAACAATCAGAATGACCATTCCTGTTATTTCCAGGGTACCTCTAATTACAGCGTGAAGCTTTCTCAAAGAAAAAGAACTATTCAAAATCATTAATAATAGACTCCCAACAGCCCCAACTGCGGCCGATTGTGGTGGGGTCGCAAAGCCTCCAATAATCGATCCTAGAACTGCTGCAATTAATAATGTTGGTAGGGCGAGACTTCGAGCTATGTAGATAAACAATTGACGTCCAGCGATTGTTTCAAATGGCTCTTGTGAAGTTCGCATCGATGGGTTAAAGGTTCCGGAAATTATAAAATAAATTATATATATACCTACTAAAAATAAACCAGGTACAACCGTCGCCAAAAACATTTCGCCTACCGTCACGTGTAACCTACTGGCGAGAAATATTAGCATAAGCCCGGGAGGTAGTATAAGACCCAACGTTCCGCCGGCTGCGACGGCGCTGGTAGCCACGGACACTGGGTAGCGTCTATCAATCATGGTTGGCAGAGCTACGAGTGTTAGCATACTGACCGAGGCACCAACCATTCCGGCGGTGGGCGCCAGTAGGACGCCAATAATTGTAACGGCAACAGCCAGGCTTCCCGGTATTTTTCTAAATAATAAATGTAGACATTTCAGCATTTCCCTTGAAATGCCACTTTGCTCCAACGCTACCCCCATAAAGAGCAGCATGGCTACTGCTGGAAAGATATAACTTTTAGAGAAAGTCCCAAAAATACGGATAGGTATCGTATAAAAAGCATCATCCGGGAATGCTCCAGCTACAAATGCGATCAATGTGGCACCTATTCCCACGCCACCTAATAAAAATGCCACAGGGAATCCAGTGAATATTAATGCTGCGAATGCGAACAGCATAAGTATTGGCAGATAATCGTTTAAAAATTCAATCATATTCGAGGCTCGTGAATATTAGTGGGTATATTGGTTGGTTAATGGCATGATGTACGGCATTATAGGTATGAGAATTTTCAATCGAGATGTGCAGTTTCATTGGGTCTCTGAGGAGCTGGATGGCCGATAGAAGTACGGAGAAATATCAAATTTCTACCCAGAACAACGTAGGCTGAAATTAATAAAAGGAAGAAGCCCAACGGTATTACGGATTTTCGCATCCATCCCTCGCCAAATGGCACCCACCATTTTTCGGCGAAATGTTGGGAAACGTTAGCGAACTCTATTCCATAAATAATACAAATCAGGCAAAAAGGGGTGAGTAGGAAAAGTATTCCCAAGACTTCAATCCAAGCCACAACTATTGGGGAGAAACGCGTTCGCAGAATGTCAATCCGCGCGTGACCATCTCTAAAATAGGTAAAGCCAAATATTAAGCAAACTAAAATGAAAAAGCAGTCCCATTCGATAAATTGGACTGTGGTGGACTGAGCATTAGTGTACTGGCGCGCAATTATATCGTAAAACCGGGAAAAAATTATTGGAAGTAGTAAGAGCCATCCGGCAACCAGACCGATGACGACTATGGTTCTCTCAACTATATTAAACAGGCTTTGCACAGTAATTATATCTTTTTCTAAAATCTCTGTTTTGAATAGAAAATTTGTGAAGACGTTATTAACCAGGAAACGCAATAAGTTTTGATAGTTTATATTTGCTCATCGTGAAAACAGACAGTTTGAATTAATAATTTTATTCAAAGCTAGTAATTTGTCATATCAACGCCTGACAATACTTTTATCTTAAATAGTATTATTTTTTTGAGTATTAAACAAAATAAATAGATAATCTTAATTTTAGAATTTAGAAAGTTAATTGGCGGGGATTTATCTATGGCACTTAATGGGGAGGCAGTCGCTTCTGAATCGATAGTAAAACGAGTTGCAGCCGATATAGGTGGCACTTTTACTGACATCGCAGCAATAACCGATAAAGGCGAATTATTGACGTGGAAAGTTCCATCGACACCCCCAAATTTTGCTCATGCCGTGGCAAGTGGAATTGACGACTTATTCAGTAATAAAGAAATAGACCTAGCTCACATTGAAGAAATTCTGCACGGTTGCACCGTCGCAACTAACGCTATTCTTGAGCAAAAAGGAGCAAAGACTGCGTTAATTACCACGAGGGGTTTTCGAGATGTTCTCGAAATTCAGCGTATTAGGGTGCCGAAATTATATGACCCCTTATACCAAAAGCCAGTGCCTTTGGTTCCCAGGAATCTTCGATTTGAAATTGGTGAGCGCCTAACAGCAGAGGGAAAGGTTCTAGTTTCCCCCGATTTTGAGGAACTTGGAGCTATTATTGAGCGTATCAAGGCGGCTGGCACTGAATCTATAGCGGTTTGCTTCTTGCATTCTTTCGTTAATCCGGTACATGAACAGTTAGTTGGAAAAATCCTTCGAGAGAAGCTTCCCAATTGCTTCGTTTCGTTATCAATCGATGTGTTACCCCAAAAACGAGAATATGAAAGGACGAGTACTACCGTTGTAAACGCATATGTCGGTCCACCAGTCCGCGAATATTTGGGAACTATGATAAGGCAATTAAGGTCCATCGGAGTAAAAGGTGGACTAATGGTGATGCAATCTAGTGGAGGGATTTTAGACGCGGCGTCATGTCTGGAAAAACCAGCTCATATAGTGGAATGTGGTCCAGCAGCAGGCGTAGTGGGCGCAGAATACATAGCAAGAAAAGCTGGATATAAAAATGTAATAACCTTGGATATGGGTGGTACGACGGCCAAAGCCTCCGTGATTGAAAATGGAGAGTTAAGCCTAGCCGACGAATACGAGGTAGGGGGCGGCATGTCTTCTTCGAGTGCTTTAGTAGGTAGAGGGGGGTACGCCCTTAAACTACCAGTGATAGATATAGCCGAGGTAGGAGCTGGAGGAGGCAGTATTGCCTGGTTAGATAGGGCAGGCTCTCTTAAAATTGGGCCGGAGAGTGCGGGTGCTATTCCAGGGCCTGCATGTTACGGCCGGGGAAATGAAATGCCTACGGTTACAGATGCTAATTTAATTTTAGGTTATCTAAACCAGGAATCTCTCGCAGGGGGCAGTGTGCCCATAAGCAGAACGTTAGCTGAGGGGGCAGTAAATAGTAAAATAGCTGAACCACTAAATCTAGATTTGTTGGCCACCGCCTATGGTATACACACCGTCGCCAACGCAGCCATGATGCGTGCAGTCCGAGCAGTAACAACGTATAGAGGCCGTGATCCCCGAGATTTTACTTTATTCGCTTTTGGAGGTGCTGGGGGCCTGCATGCGGTAGACTTAGCGCGTACTCTAAGAATCAAAGAAGTAGTTATACCCCTGGCCAGCGGTGTGTTTAGTGCCGTAGGTCTGTTGTATAGCAATCTGGAGGTTAATGAAACCGCACCGCTTCTTTCTTTGTTAAGTGCGATGCCTCGGAAAAAAGCCGAACACATATTTAAAAATCTAACGACTCGAATTACAGAGGTAATAGGAGGAAACCCGAAGGAAATTCGGTTTCGACGTTTTGCGGATTTAAGATTTCAAGGACAAGCCTATGAATTGACAATCCCTTTTGAGGATGATGGGCTCACTAAAACAGGGTTGGTAAATCTGGCCGCTCGCTTTGAGTCTTATCATTTGGCTAGATATGGTCACGCATTTTCTGGTGAATTTCCGGTCGAACTGGTTAATTTGCGGCTGGTAGGGATAAAAGAAACGAAAACTGCCAAAGTGAAGAGGAGTATTGCTGACTGTGAAATTCGGGAGATGACAAGAATGGCCTATTTTGGGCCAGACTTAGGCAGCGTAAGTGCACGCGTTATAACTCGTTTTGCACTTACCGAGTTACCCCAAAAAGGCCCTATGATTATAGAAGAGTACGAAGGCACAGCAATAGTTCCACCAGACTGTACTGCCCGTGTTGATGAACAGGGAAATATTATAATTGCGTTGACATAAGCTAGATATATTGTGGGAAGATGAATTATGACCGAGATAGACCCTTTTTTACGTGAAGTTATTCGTCACGCTTTTGACGCGATAGCGGACAATATGGCTTTAACGTTGATGCGAACTTCACATTCGGGAATTGTCCGGGACTCTTTAGACTTTTCAACGGCCTTGAGCGATGCAACTGGTCAAACGATTGCCCAAGGTGTTTGCACACCAATGCATCTGGGTTGTTTCCATGATGCGGTTAGTAAAGTAGTGAAAGATTATCAGGGACAAATATATCCCGGAGATATATTTATTTTCAATGACCCATTTGTGGCGGCAGGACAACATCTGCCAGACATATATATTACCATGCCAGTTTTCCATTCTTCAAAAGTTGTAGCGTGGGCTACGGCGCTCGCACATCACTCAGATGTAGGTGGTATAGTGGCTGGAAGCAATGCACTTGGAGCTTATGAAATTTTTCAAGAAGGACTGCGCTTACCAATTGTTAAGTTCTTGGAAAAAGGAAAACCCAATCAAGCTCTTTGGGACGTGATATCATTGAATGTTCGAACGCCTGATAAAGTGATTGGCGATTTACAAGCCCAAATAGCGTCTTGCAAAAGCTGTGAACGTGAACTTCTAGAACTATTTCAACGATACGGGGCTGAAACCGTATTAGCCTACGCTGATCATCTTCAAGATTATGCGGAGCAACTTACGCGGTCTGAGATTAGAGAAGTCCCCGATGGGGTATACTATTTTACGGATCATATCGACGGGTTGGGTGAGAATCCAGAACCGGTAATCCTTCAGGTGATGGTGACAGTCGATGATGATACTGTAACTGTAGATTGGACAGGGTCTTCAGATCAGGTTCCCGGGGGTATAAATCCTTCTTTTCCTTTTACAAAGTCGTGTGCCTACGCAGCCTTAAGGTCTATTTTGAGTGCCGATATTCCGAATTGTGAGGGATTTGCAAGACCCATTACTGTGAAAGCCCCTTTCGGTTCGGTCCTAAATCCAAAATTTCCTGCTCCTTGCGGTGCACGGGGTATAACGGGTTATAGAATGATTGATTGTTTGTTTGGGGCATTGGCAACAGCCATGCCGGATAGTGTTACGGCTGATACCACCGGTGGGTCAACCCTTCCAACCATATCTGGTTATATAAATGGCAAGGCATACGTCTTTTGTGAGACGTTTATGGGAACTTGGGGTGCTACCAGCGAACACGATGGGCAAGAAGGCGTTCCCCATATGGGCGCTAATCAGTCCAATGTATCAGTTGAGATGATCGAGCAAGATTACCCTATTCGAATAAACCAATATGGCTTTGTCGCCGATAGCGCGGGGGCAGGGAAATATCGAGGCGGATTAGCTTTGATGCGCGAATACGAGGCTCTGCATGATGACACCGTATTAAATGTTAGGTCTGACAAACGCGATTTCCCTCCACATGGCTTATTCGGTGGTAAGGAAGGAAAACCTTCTAAAAATATATTAAATCCAGGCCGCAATGATAGATTACTCCCCGTCCTAATGACCGAAGTAGAGCAGTTGCAGAAGGGAGACGTTTTTCGTCATGTAATGGCGGGTGGGGGAGGGTATGGAGACCCACTGAAAAGAGATCCAAGATACGTTCTGAAAGACGTGATAGAGGAGAAGGTTAGCATCGACTCAGCAAAGGCAGAGTATGGAGTTGTAATTTTAGAAAGTGATGATGGGCTAGTTATAGATAATTATGCTACAACTTCAACTCGCCAGTCTATGGAATTAGGGTCTCAATGAAGATTAAATCTGTTAAAGCGACGCCTGTTCGGGTCCCAGTTACGCGGCTAGGCGTGATGTCCGGGGCCGTACGAACACACGCGGAAAGAACTATAGTGCAAGTTGTCGCGGACAATGGGAAGATAGGGATAGGCGAAACTAGAGGAGTTTTTTCTGCATCTATAATAAATGACCGGTTTTCTAATTTGTTAGAGGGGTTACCGGTAGAATCCAAGATCGTAGCAAGGGATAAATGTATTCGGAAAAATCTAGATTATGGTTTTCCAGAACAGCTTTTGGAACTGAATGCTTTTGCTGGTGTTGAAATGGCGTTGTGGGATTTAGAAGGTAAAGAAGCGGATTTACCTCTCTACCAACTGTTAGGAGGTGCTGTACGGGCGGTCGCTCCTTTTGTGGCGTATGCATATAATGTCGATCATAGGACAGGTAGCTCGGAAGCTAAAATTCCAGAGATAATGGGAGCGCTAGCCGAAGAAAGAGTGGCCTTAACTGGTGCTTCAATGTTTGAGTTTAAAATAGGAGTTCATTCACTTGCTTGCGATATAGATACCGTTATGGCCGTTCGAGAATCATTGAGTGCAGATGTTGATATTCGTATAGATGCAAATATGGGTTTTGATCTGCGTAGTGCGAGTTCGTTAGCCGAAAAAATTTCTGCAGCGAACATTGCGAATTTTGAGGAGCCGGTGGCACATTTATGCGAAATGGCTATTTTGCGAAGAGAATACAAAATTCCTATTTCAACGCATTGCACAGATTTTGATGCGTTAAAGCCGTATCCCCAGATAGATTCGGTTGTTCCAGATCTCCATCTCTTAGGGGGTATAGCAGCAACCAAGCGTTTTTGCGCAAAGGCATGTAGCTTTAATAGAAGCGTGTGGCTTAGGTCAATGTGGGAATTAGGGATTTCCTGGGCGGCTATGTGTCATCTTGGAATTGCTTGTCCCGAACTCGAGCGTCCTGCTCAATCACTCATTGATTGGATATCGGATGATCTTATCATTGGGGACCCTTGGCTGGTTCGCAATGGAGGTGTTTGTCTACCAGATTTACCGGGCCTTGGTGTGCAGTTAGACTATAACGCATTGAGAAAATTCAGTGTTTAGAGTCATTTTTGGATATTATTCCAAGACACGAATTGTTATGTCTGATTCAGTATTTTATTCTAGTTGATTTTTGGAAGCAAAATGATCCTGTATACCGATGCCACTACACCTTTCGGTCGAAAATGTCTCGTTGCCGCTTTGGAGCGAGATATTAACTTAGAAGAGCAATTTGTTACTTTATCCGATCCCGGTTCGTTTCTTGATATTAATCCTCTAAATCAAATACCGGCTTTGGTGACAAGTGATCAAAGGCATTATTTTGATAGTGATGTTATTTTGCAATACCTTGATGAACTACATGAGGGACCTCCTTTGATCCCGAAGGCTAATAGATACCACTCTATGACTTCTATCCATTTGGCGAATGCTGTAATCGAGAGTACCTTGTTAAGGATTATGGAAAAGCGAAGAATAGGGGCTGAGCAAAGTGAAAGCTTTATCATTCACCTAGAACACCGGATCGCTCGCGGTATTTCTAGGATGGAAGAATCGAGATCGGGGGTAACTGAAGGTCCGTTGACTGGTGAGGAAATTACCACTGCTGTCGCATTATCTTATGTAAATTTTAGATATCCTCATGATTGGGCGAGTAGCTCTCCTAGGTTGTCTGATTGGTATGCAACCATCGTAGATAGGCATTCTATGAGAGTCAGTCAACCCACTAGAGAATCGCCCACCCATTCTCCAGCTACAAAAAAAGGGACTAAGAGAAAATGAATGATATGGTTATTTTTTCAATGAGTGCCAGTGAATTGGAGCGTGAATACAGCAGTAGAAATTTATCGCCAGTCGAAGTCGTAGATCAAATTATTAGCCGTATAGAAGAAGTAAATCCTAATCTTAATGCTTTTCATCACATATTAGAGAGAGAGGCGCGGAGTGCGGCTAAAGTATCAGAATCCCGATGGCTCAAGCAAGAGCCACTAGGACCATTAGACGGCGTGCCAACCGCTATTAAGGATGGTCTATTAATGAAAAATATACCCAGTTATAGGGGGTCCGTTGCGAACGCAGCTGATAGCCAGACATGGGATATCAATGCACCCGTTGTCGACAGGCTTTTGGAAAATGGAGCAATAATTCTGGGTAAGACGACTATGTGTGACTATGGTATGTTAGCGTCGGGCTATAGCTCTAAATTTGGACCGACTAGAAACCCATGGAACCTAGATTATAACTCGGGCGGATCAAGTTCTGGTTCAGCTGCTGCTGTTGCTGCTGGTATGTGTCCAGTTGTTGTGGGGACAGACATCGTTGGCTCTATCCGAAACCCTGCATCTTTCTGCGGCTTGTATGGACACAAACCAAGTTTCGGAAGAGTGCCTTTTTTTCCTCAGACAAGCCCTGCGGTCTGTGCTGGACCGATAGCACGAAGTGTTGAAGATGCAGCGCTTCTTCTCAATGTCATTTCAGCTCCTGATAGCAGAGATTCCACAGCATTACCCTACGATGCAGTTGATTACACGGAGGCTATTAAGGGGGATTTAAAGAACCTCAAAATTGGCTATATGCCCAATATAGGTTTTGGACCAACACCAGATGCTGAGGTTCTAAAACTGTGCTCAGACGGGGTTAAGTTGTTTCGAAAGATGGGAGCGCAAGTAGCTGATATTGAGCCACCTTTTAATCATGAAGATATTGTTAAGGGAGAGAATTTTTATCGAACCAGAACGTTGGCGGAATTAGACCTTTTGGCTCCAGAAGTGCAGGCAGAGGCTGCAGTCATTCATGGTTGGGCTGAAAAAGCTCGTGATTATACAGGCATAGACCACTACAGAGATTACCTCGGAACCCAGGAGTTGCGTTCTAAGATGTTTGAAGCGATAAGGGGGGTTGATTTGCTCCTTCTTCCGACAGTACCAATCCCACCGTATGCGGCAGATAATCCGGGGCTGGATGATGGTGATATTTTCTCCCCTTGGTGTAATACGTTTGTTTTTAATCTAACCCAACAGCCGGCTTCATCAGTCCCATGCGGAAGGACAGCTGCCGGACTTCCAGTTGGGTTGCAAATTGTCGGGCAAACGCATGATGACATTGGCGTTCTTCGAGCGGCTAAAGCATTTGAATCCACCGGCATGTATCGATTAGAAATCCCGGAATTGTAAACATATTTGATTTGGGTGAGAAGAGAATTGAATTTAACTAGGTTATCAATTATTTGAGATAATTATCGTTATCAATTTTATTTTTTTTTCCTCTTAATTGAGTGTATATGGTTGAATTAAATCTAAATTCTGTAAAATAATTTCTATTAGTTTTCATTGTTGAAAATATTTTGCTTTGGCTATCAATGTTAAAATTATAAAAGAAAAATTTTCGCTTGTAATAGTGGAACCTGCATCTATTTATATTGGTTATAATCAAGGATCTAATTATCTAGAGTTAAGGTCACAATTATGATTATTCATGATGGATTTATTGAATGCATAGGAAATACGCCGCTTATAAAGCTTAAAAAGGCATCAGAAGAAACAGGATGCAATATTCTTGGAAAGGCGGAATTCCAAAATCCAGGGGGGTCAGTAAAAGATCGAGCGGCGCTGAATATTATACGAGATGCAGAGCAGAAAGGAATGCTTAAACCTGGAGGAACGATAGTTGAAGGCACGGCAGGCAATACTGGAATTGGACTTACTCTCATAGCTAATGTACTGGGCTACAAATCGGTTATAGTAATGCCGGAAACGCAAAGTCAGGAAAAAAAAGACCTGCTTAGATTATGCGGGGCCGACCTCAGACTTGTTCCGGCTGTTCCTTATAAAAATCCAAAAAATTATGTGAGATATTCGGAGAGACTTGCAAAGGAGATCTCCAAAGATATGAAAACTACTGTTTTATGGGCAAACCAATTTGACAATACTGCGAATGCTATGGCCCATTATAATTCCACGGGTCCGGAAATTTGGGCTCAGACTGGGTGCGACCTCGATTGTTTCACTTGCTCGGTGGGGTCTGGCGGAACTTTGAGTGGCGTTGGTAAGTTTTTAAAAGAGCGAGACAAGGACATTCAAATCGGGTTAGCCGATCCAGAAGGCTCTGCTCTTTTTAATTTCTATACGCGGGGAAAACTCCTGTCGGAGGGAAGCTCGATATCCGAAGGAATTGGTCAAGGTAGAATAACAAAAAATCTTGAATTCCTAGAGGTTGATGAATGTTTCCAGATTCCTGATAAAGAAGCCCTTCCGATTATATTCGATCTTCTCCAGTATGAGGGGCTTTGCGTTGGGGGTTCCACAGGAATAAATATAGCAGGGGCAATTCGGATGGCAAAAAAAATGGGCCCCGGTCACACCATCGTAACTATTTTGTGTGATTTAGGACATAGGTATCAGAGTAAGATCTTTAACCCGGCGTTTTTGCGGGAAAAAGAATTACCGGTTCCTTCGTGGTTGAATTAAATTATTGGGGGTTGGTATCATGGCGCTAACCAATTCTGACAAAAATATCGAACAAACGGTAGACCCCGTGTGGAAGGCGATGCGACAGGACGCCGTTGAATGGGCGGGGGAAGAGGTATCACTGGCCAGTTGGCTTCATGCGTCCGTCCTCGACCATGCGTCGCTTCAAAATGCATTGGCATTTTTGCTATCGTCTAAATTACAGGCAAATGAAATTGGTTCATTATCATTGTACCAAGTGATTTACGAGGCAATCAAAGAGGATCAGGAAATAATTGTTTCGGCTCGCGCTGATTTGTCTGCCACATATGAGCGGGACCCTGCCTGTCACAGTTATCTAAAACCCTTCATTTTCTACAAAGGATACCAATCTATCCAGGCTCATCGAGTAGCAAATTGGCTTTGGAAACAGGGAAGAGAAACTTTGGCCCAATATATCCAAAGCAGAGTTTCTGAAGTTTTTCAGGTTGATATCCATCCTGCAGCTCAGATAGGAAAAGGAATTATGATGGATCATGCGACAGGAGTTGTAATTGGTGAAACAGCCGTTTTGGGGGATGGAGTTTCGTTGTTACACGGAGTTACACTTGGTGGCACAGGGAAGGAGCCGGGTGATCGACACCCTAAAATAGGCTCGGGCACAATGATAGGAGCTGGTGCCTCCATTCTGGGAAATATCAGAGTTGGCGAATGTTGCAGGATCGGGGCGGGAAGTGTTGTTTTAAAAGATATCCCAGATAATACGTCGGTCGCCGGTATCCCGGCAAAGGAACTTGGTGAGGCAGGCGTCGAGCAACCCGCTATGTCGATGGAACAAAACTTTTAATTTATCGTTGTCTCTGTTGACGCGTTAAATATATTACCCAAGCGGAAAAGTTTTAGAAAGCTTTCGGACAACATCTTCTATTAGTGCTTCCAAACCGTCACCATCACGCAAAAAAAGGTTAGCCTGCCTAGCGTTGACGGCCAATGCTATTGGGCCTGTGGGCAACCCGCCGGCGTTTCGTTCACCTGAATGTCTTGCCTTCCACAATGTAGTTTGATCGGAAAATCTTGTTAATTCAAGCGTAAGGTCTAAATGGCGAGATGCCAAAACAAAGGCATAACCAACTTCACTCGAGTGAACCGTGGTAAGTAACCCATGATCACAATTCACGACATTAGAAAATCTTATTAGCTCAATAGGGTCGTTGAGGTTATAAGCACTTTCCCGGCTTAATCTATTGCGCGTTAGAGGCGACACCACTCTAGCCAGACGATTTTGGAAGTGACGTAGAACGACCAATTCTATTAAGTGCTGCGTGGTGAAATCCAATGATCCATTAACTGGGAGAATGATGGCGCATCGCGGTGGATTTTTAAACAATTCTGCTGCGGTTGACTTATTGGCCGGTGGATGGGCAATAAACTGAGCATTAGTACTTATAGGTGATGTGCAAGCGGTTAATCCTAGGGCGGCGGCAAAAGTGATTGTTCCAAGTTTCAGCATTATCCGAATTAGTTTACTACTCATCGCTGCAACTCTCCAAACCACTTGATAATTTCAAGGCTCGGGCACGCACTTTGCCTTCGACGGTTATCTGATCGATCAGAACGTCTTTATTTTCCAATTGGTAGGTAGCCCTGATTGTTTTGGCAGTGGAAAAATTTGGGCCTATAGTTTCGTATAATAATTTGAGTAGGGCGGCGTCGACTTTCCTCGGGAAAATTCGAATTGTAGCTTTAAAAAACTGATTTGGATGCCTTTTCTTTATCGCGGAAACTTCGATTCTTTCCGCTTCCGGTAAGGCCCCCGAAACTTCCCGTATGAAGCCGCTCATAATGTCCATATTTACCTTCCATGGGTGGCCAGAAGGGCTACCAGAGATAAATAATTTGTTAGCGCTATTAATAGCGGCAGTTTTCATGCCATAACACTTCGTCAATATAGTGTATAATTGTTGGCGTGATTTATGTTGGGTCGGCCACGTAATCTCTATACGAGGGCCTGTCCCATGCTCTAATTTCCTTAATAATACCCTTCCATCAATTTTTCGTTTTTTCACATTTAAATGACCTATTTTATTGTCGGAATGGATAGGAAATTCTGTCCGAGTTGGGCGCGATCTATGACGCAATTCCTTAGTGTCCAGAACTTTGGGTTTGGTTCGTATATTTTGTTTTAAAATAGGTGGCTCTGAGTCGAACTTTCTTTTATTAATGTGAGGAAGTAAAGAAAGGTCTTTTGAAACCGTAGCAATTTTTCCATCTTTTTTCTCGATATTAGAAAGCTCCTTATAACTGGCATCGTCATTTCGTGGATCGGGTGGAGGAGGAGGGAGAATAAGTATTTTCTTCATTTTAAAGTCAGTTTTCTGGGAGCTGCTATCTAGGTGCTGCTGTTTTGAAACATGCTCCTTCGGCTTTATTTGGAGAGGGTTTTTGGGGACTGATAAACCGAATATTAAACAAAGTAATAGACAACTCGGGGTCAGGGCTAGAAGTTTGTGGAGTTGAATGGGCATTATACCTGTTTTGAAAAATTAGAAGACTTTGCGGCTACAAGACCAAACGCAGTGGCGTCGGTTGTATTTACGGCACCGAGCTCCGCCAATTTCGGCATTGAAGCAATGCTCTTTAGTATATTGATTAGTTTTCAGAAGTATTTTGAGCTCGTCAACACGTGGTGCCAAGCCGGCTGATACGTGACTTATTTCACGGCTGAGCCTATCAAGACGGCGAATCTGCGTAATATCGATATAAACCATATCTAAACCCTCTGCTGTGTCTATGTATAATGTCTTATGGAGGAAGCAGGGTGGAGTTTTGTGTTGACACTCAAAGGTAAAAAATATTTCCGTTTGAGTACCACTTGTCGGGTTTCTATCAATTAGGAGTGTTCTTAGAATTAGAAGTTAATTCGGTCAGACGTTTTCGCCATCTCTCGTCCAGACTTGTTATAGTTATATCGTCGATTGAGATAATTTTCCGGATATTCAATAAATCTTGCAGGTCTGTATTTGCGGCGACAGCCAGTACGGGTTTTTTAGTACTTAGTTTCCAAGACTCTGGGTCCACAGGTGTCAGGTTACTATCAAAGAATTCGCCTTTAAACCAGATAATTAAATCCTTTTTTTGTGCAACACTGTAGTTGTCATTGGAAGTAGTCTGGTTGACCGAATACTTGGCAGAAGATTGAATATTGAGCGGGGCGTTAGGAAGGGTGGTGGGGAGAGGTTTCATTATCCCGGCACCCATTGAAACCATTGTCAGTACCATAATAGAAAAAAAAACCATCGCTAACGCTAATGCTACCTCGACCATTGCCTTGGTTTGATTTGATTCTTGCTCCATCTTAGGCTCCTGGATTGTGTAACTTAACGGGCCAGTCTATCTATAAATAAATCTTCGGCAGATCGTGCCAATTCCACTAGCGCCTTTCGCAGGTCCTGGCGTGAACCGAAAGCTGAGCCATCTTTTTTTGCTAGCTTGGGCCTTTCTACTTTGGTTTGTTCCGTGGCAAATCTGTCGTCGACAGCAACAGGTTTGGGCGCAACGGTGTTTGGACGAGACGAGACCACTTCCGGGAGCGGTAATGATGGGGCTTTTTTTGTAACGGTCTTTTGAATATTGTTTGGTGCAATATTGACGTTCAACGGCATTTTTGGTGGCTGCTCCGCAGCGATTTTAGATTTTTCGAGTTGTTTATTTTTAACATTAATACTTTGGTTTATATTTTTTTTTATTCTAGGTGTTTCATTTGTACTAAGAATATCTGTTTTCACAAAAGTGGTGGCGGTTTTTAGAGTTTCCTTTCCTTCTTTCTGTATTCTTTTAGTAAAGTTCTGTATTTGATCTTGTCCAACAATTAGATAGACAAGGGCGGCTATTACGGAAGTATTGAATATTAAAAATTTCATTTTTTTTCTCTTTCATTGGTAAGAAGGGCTCTGGGAGCGCGAGCAACACATTTTGCTTCGGTAACTCTAACCATTGAGCGGAGCATGGCGGAAGTTGGTAACCCCACTACAGTTGTCAGAAATGCAAGGGAAAAATGTTTCGTCAGGTCTTTCACAATTATTTGTACCGTATCAGGTGTTAAAACTTTGTCCGCTAGTGTTCCGATTCCCAGACTAATGCCAAGTAGAGTAAATGTGAGAGCCAGCGTGGAAATACCATCAGCACACTGCATTGCTGCTTCAGTCCAAGGATGACGGGCTGTTTTATCGTGCCACAACTCATTTTGTTTCTGCCAGCAGTATAACGACACAAAAACTAGCGTGATAAACAAGAAGATAAAAGCCGGACCAAAGGTCATAAATATCAAATTCACCGTTTTGTTAAAGTGAAAACCTAAGGATGCGGCAGTTCCGGCTATGGCTATTACTAGTAAACCAAGTAGGCAGGTGACTGTTCGTGAGCCAGTTTGAATATAGGAAGTGATATGCATTTTTTTGCTCCAGAAATGGTCGGTATCCGAAGTTTGTCTACGGTTATTTTATTGTCAGCAAACAGAGTTAATGGAGGGCCCTGAAATCCATTTTAATGAAATTCAGGGCAATATATTACTCCATTGTGGGCTGAACTTTTGTGGCGATCATCACCGTATTAGTCGTAATACCTAGCTGTTCGAGCCAGGTGTCAATAAGTGACTTGTTACTTTCGGTCGATGAATGCACAAGGAAGGTTAGATCGTAGTTAGAGAAGGCTTTTCGGACTACAGGTGTGTTGCGCCCTGTCAGACTATCGTCTCTTAGTACCATTCGCTCCAGGTCTACAAGACGAGGCTTTGCAGCCTCAAGTTTTGTTAGACGATCAGCTACTGTTAATTCTGGATCGAGAAAAGCTTTTATTAAAAATGCTCTTTCGCGTTCTAGATTTTCAAGCGTTCCTGCTTGCGAGGCAATGCTGCTGAATAGAAGTCCGAGCCCGGCTATTGAAATTTGAATAATTCTTATATAAGACTTCATATTATTTCTCCTATCACATTCGATTTTTTGCTAGTTTTTTATAAAAAAACTTGTTGCCTGTGCGGGACTGCTATTGTTGGGTAGAGCACTATCTGCCAATTCAGCATCGATCGCCTCCTCGGACAATGCCATTGAATCCAGAGCCACTAGTTTTGCCATGTAACCAAGGATCAAATCGTCCTGATCAGCTAAGGCTAATTCAGCTTCGGCTTCGGTTGCCATGTGTCGTATAAATTCTTCTTTGGTCATTTCGGTACCATTCGCCGTGAGAGATCGATTCATTTCGTGTCCCTTGATGTGGTCTAGTAACTTTTCGATGGCTTGAACATTTTTATCATATTTAACTGCGTAACGGCTCTGCGGAACTGTCGCTGTTTCAAAGACTTTTAAGTCAACCTTTACTAGACTCGATTTTAGCCGGTTTCGGGCTGACGTTTGAAGATTAAGTAGTTGCTTTTTTGCAGGCGTGTTAGCAGCATTTTTATCCGCAAGTTCACCGAGCATGCGATTATATAAATTAATTCTCGTATTAGCTTGCTTTCGATTGAGGCCGTTTTGACGAACCATCAGATCTAGGTAAGCCCTTTTCTCCGCTAGAAATTGGTACCGTAGCTCAAGTTTCGCTTCATCTTTGGAAGATCCAATAGCTTTTTGTAAATCCGCTAAGGTATTACCTTTGTGAAGTATCTCGGTTTGTATGTCTTTTATAGCTTCTCCTAGCGGCGATGAGGCGAGATCCCGATCGAGAGATTTTTGCAGATAACTCGGAGGTAGTTTTACTAGTCTTTCACTGGACTGAGGTGACCAGATGGGGTCAGTGGCTCCCAACGTTCGATAGCTTTCTGCCGTTGCTATATTCGAGACGCCAAGGCTGCTCCAACTAATGACCAGAGAGGTAGCAAGTATTACGGTCGGAAGTGAGAGATTTCTGGTTTTCATCAAATTGTTCCTTTCATCAGCTATAGGTCTTTAGTGACGTTCCCAATATCGAGCTCTTCGCAGTTCCGATTTTAACGTGGCATTTACATTTGCTGTGCTTAGTTCTCCGGCGGCAGTTGAGTCTGTCATATCTAGTAAAACTGCGATCGTCTCCAGATATGAAGACCCGTCTGGAAATCGAAGATCACGGCCGCCGAAGTGTTGTTGAAAGCTCTCGTAACTGGTGCGGGCACGTTCTACGTCTCCTCCCTTTAGGAAATTTAGCGAAACCACTGCTATCGCTCGCATACGCTCCTCTAAATTTAAGTTAACGATTTCTGGCCCTGCTGCAGCTTCGCAGGATTGTAGGGCCTTTGCGCTGGCCAAATATCGTGAAGGTAAACCGCTAGAACGGGCACTTTTATCTAAAACTAAGGCTTCGTCTCGACAGTCCCGCCATGATTTCATTACCATCATTTCTGAAAAACGCGCTTGGCGATAACCTATCCCCTCGGCAGTGTGTCCGCCTCCTGCTGTAATATTACAGGCACTGAGAGAAAAGCCGAGTAATGCTAAAGCACCCAATCGGTGAAGCGTAGAACGTTTTAATATAGCATTCTGACGAATATTTCTTTGCGTATTCCACTCCATTATCTAATCCTTCCAGATTTTTAATTCTCTAGTGAGGATATGGAGGCGCCAGATGGCTTTTTTGTGGACTTCCCCTAAATAATTTATTTTAGTATTTGGCGGATGGTTTTATTAGTACGCAAGACACTTAGATTTCCGTATTATCGTTAGTCCGATGGAGGCTTCACTTGCATGTCGATCTCGAAAAAAATTCAAAATCCGGTTAGCCCTTTCTATAGTCAATTCATGTGGGGATGTTTTATGCCAGAGGGGGTTAGGGCCATCCCAAAAGTGTGTTTTCAATTCACTATCTAAATTTTTCCCGGTAGCAAAGCATTTGATGACCTCGAAGCCTTGTGGAGGTTCGGCTATATAAGTTGTGGGGAAGAGATGAAAGCGACCAGTTGCTAGCGGAGATTTTTCTTTATGATTTGGCGATGGAAATATTGGTTTCACTATCTTGTCCGATTGAAAATAATAGCAGTAAAGCCAGGCCTCTTTGGAAACGGATGCCTGGAGACCCCATTCTTCTTTGATAGAAATAGTTGGATTCTCTCCAACAGAAGTAGTTAACTTTAAATCTGTCTCTCCTTTATTATCTCGATTGCGGAGTGCTTCCAGATACCTTTTGTATTTGGTTTTGTGTATCGGGGTTCCCATCGATGGACGCTTTACAGAACCAGACCAGGAGTCATCGCCTTTAGGTCCTGTTAATTTTAAATGGATCCGTGTTTTTGTAGACGAAAATTGAGAATGCCCTTGCACTGCATAATCGCCAGCACCAAGTTTTGGAAGTTTTCCTTTATATCGTTTTGTTTTTAGTTTTTTGTTAGTTAATAGGTTTGTATATCGGTTTTGCAGTTTCCTTATCAAATCATCCATGAAATTGCGTTCAAGGCAGGTTAAAAAATGGTGATCAGCGCTATTGAGATAATTCCAATATAGAGCTCTCATGTCATGGCCAAAGTTGTAAAATTGCTCTGCCGCTTTTGTGGTTGCGTCTTCCATCGATAGGAGAGGAGAACTTGTATCCTTTTCATCTAGCGTCAGATTTGTAATTGTTATGGGCTTAACAACTATATCGAGTCTCGAGCTATCATTTAGAGTGACCTCAAAGGTTATTTTTAAATCGGTCCCAGAAACAGACCAATTTCTTATTCCAAGGATGTAATCCGAGGACGAAAATCTCTTTTCATTTCTAACATTTTGGTTGTAGGAAGTGGTAACATCCACTCTGTAATCACTATACCCAATCAATTTTTCTCTGAATTTTGCAAATAATTCGTCCTTGAATGATTCTGCAATTAAATCGGGTTTTTTATGTTCATATGGCGCAAATAGTAAGATTGCTCGCTTTCCGCTATTATCGGCTCCATGATGATATTTCAGGATATTTCTAACAATTGATTCGGCTGCGTCACATATTCCAATAAATCGGTCTTTGCAATTGTTCAATTCCCCAGCAGCCGCGTGCTTGCCTATAAAAAGTAAAGACAACATTAAAAACACTGAAACCAGTATTTGCGCCATGTTATATCAATCCTTTTACCGGTGTTCTTATTACAAGCAGTATAATTATTCCTAGTCACGTTAGATCGTTGCTGTCGGCCTTCTTTGTTTCATTGTGGACGGAGATATGACCTCTGTTGATGCAAGAAATTAAAAATCTTCAATTTTGTTAAAAAGATTTAATCGCATATATCACCGTTTAATTGTGTGTCGAATAGAGTTGCTGTCACTATTATTGGTGACGGAGGATATAGTATAGGAAATATCTCCATTGTATTTGAATGTAACATATAAAAACTCTAACCTATCAGTTGCTAATTGGAGATCTATAGTTCTTCCTCTACCCACGAATTTTCCTGATATCATCTTGACTTTTATGCGTTTGGAGTAGTTTTTTTTGCTGGGACGCAATGCGACGCCGCACAAAGTTCCACTTCTCGAAGTTTCGAAAGCAGACGGTGAAGGTTGGGGCACTGGTATTAAGTATCTCGGTTCTTCTCTTCCGAATAGAATTGCCGGACAAGTCTGTTCCGCGTTTGATCGTATTTCAAGCAATTGGATAGCAGGAGGTGAATAAATCTTTTCGTCAGACAGCGGCAGGTCGGACAAGGGGGGCGAGTCACTTTGTCTACTGGCGATAGTTTCTTCTTTTTGAGTTGATTCCCCATCATTTTCTTGAAACAAGTATTCCAGTCGTTCTCGTGTAAAAAACGCGGCAACTAGTGCGCAAATAATTAGAATAGAAATTAATATTGTAATTTTGTGCGATAGCTTAGGCTCAGGGACGGCCCCAACGGAAATTTTTGCCTGTTGTCCTTTACCGTTATGCTTCTCGTCAAACTGTGCAGTCCGAACTTGCATTCGCATGTTGTCTATCTCTTGTGCTGCTTGATTAGCACCAACTGCCTCAAACAATCGCTTCATTGTATCTAGGGCACGTTCTGCATCAGAATAAGAAAATTCTTCATTATGTGCCAAATTGTTACGCACGTCGAGAAGCTCATTTACAAAACTAAGTTCAGTTCTGCCTAAAACGTTATTGAATGAATCTTTCCAAAAAAAGCGCATGACCTGCAGCAATAAATACTGGTCCCATTTAATGATCCCGTTATTAACTTTAAGATTGGGAAACTTATTTTGGAGCTCAACTTGCCAGTATCTTGTTAAGGTTGATGCTAATTGCTTTTCGACAAAAGGTGCAAGATAAGATGGGAGTATTTCCATGCCGCCAAAGACGAATTCACGAGGGGTTTTAGCTATATTCTGCTGTTCTATTAAAGTCCCTGGGTTTTGGGTGACATTTATTGAAGAATTATGACCGTCGGTGGCTGTTTCTGAGGGGGAGGCGTTATCAGTATCGAATTTGGAATAATGCAGGTTTAAATTATCCATCGCTTCGAAGGCATTATCCACTTGAATTAATGTGACAGCGGAGCCCGAAGGATCGGGTGTTAATGACTGTTTTGGAAAAATTACCCTTATCTCAACTTGAAGTTCTTTCGCATGGGAGAAAAGCTCTATGGATTGGTCTAGCTTTTGTTGTATGTGATTGGCTTCGATTTCGAAGTTGTTTTCTATTCGGCCCGTTGCCCAAACGATGAGGTCAGGAATTTCGTCAGCCCGGGCGAGACTGTTTTGTTCCGATAGACCGTGGGCTAAAAGCGCTGCCAGATGCCAGCTTCGTCCGCTGTCTATACGCTCCGAAATTTCCATGTGGAAACTTTCGGTATAGGGCCCAAAAGCTCTGGAAGCGGGCCCGCTTCCAGTTACAAAGTGGTGGTATTCTCGGCTAATATCATCCAGAGGTATAAAGTCGCCCGAAAGTACAACTTCTGAATTTGGAATGGTTTCTTTGGATACCAGTTCGATTTGAACGGGCCCGTTTGTTGTTGCTATATAGACGGCTATTTTTGTCACGTTAAGTAGATACTCGTATCGGGGTTCTCGAGGACTCGGATGATATCGGAATTTCGAGATACTGATACCTGAATAATTCCGTCTTGGGGATTGGGTAAATCCATGCGGACTGAGTTATCTTCCCGATCAAATACTATCATTGTTTTTGGTTTGGTGTCAGCTGAAGGCAGTAGTTTGATTATTATATAGATACGGTCTTTGTGTGCAGTTGAATCTGAAAAAGTGATTTCAGCTCCGTTAGCCGTCCGCGCGGAGGGGCCTCCTACACTTGCAGCGGCGGCACGCTGAAAGTCATATGACGATTCAGCAGTTATCATGCGCCTAAACGCCGCGCGCAAACCAGGCTTGGCCGCTAATGCTTTTTCAATATTTGCACTAGGATAAGGAATTTTCCCGATTGCATAGTTGTAAACCTCGCTGAGGGAAATATTGACCTCTATTTTTGTTGCCTTAGACTCACGGATTAGCTCATTTGCTAGATCAGTAGCAATGAAATCCTCTTTTAATTCTTCTAGTCCTTGTCGAGTGGGTTCCTTAAAGCTTGTCATGAGGAGTCTCCATAAAGCCTTTGAAATTGTTCGGAAAACATTTTAGAATCCTGGTGGAATTTTGCTTGAAGATCCCTATTTTTCAGCTTTTTAAGTAAGTTTTCCAGCTGTGCTGTTATCGTGGGTAGATATTCTGCGGCGGTTCGAAAGACAGATTGTTGGTTTTCGTTGAATGCATTTTTATCGAAACCTCTTCGGCGAATACCGTCGAATGCGGTTTTCGCTTTCTCCGCAATTATTTTTGAAGATTTAATATTTTCATCGCTTAGGTTTGTTAGGACAACGTGGAGTACAGCAAGTTGCAGACGCTGCAAATGGGTGACTAGATCGTTTATAGCGATCTCAAAATCCTGATATGAACGGGCTTTTTTACAGGCAATAGCTTCCTCGATGGCAGTTTTGCTACGTTGAAAGCGGATAGCGTTTGAGATCGTATTTTGAATGGGAGAGAAACTCTCCAGTCTCAAAAAAGCGCCAGATAGATCCAGAATAATAGGCCCATATTCCATTAATTTTTCCATTGGTTCGCGCTCTGGTTTTGTAAAAAAGCCAATTGCTTTGAGTTCCGGTGCTTCGAACATTTCTAACGGCGAGGTCCAGTCGCTTTGAAAGTTATTTAGATCATTAGAATCTTCGATTTCTCCTAATTTTCCCGCATTTTCTTCTCCGGCATTTGGCCTCTTTGTCTCATTTGCTTCAGACAGTGCAGTCGCGGTTCCCTTTGTCAGTAATACTTTTTTAAATGTAATGAAAGCATCAAAAACGGTTTCGTATTCTCTTATGGGTTTATCCTCTAAGTTTGAATTTCGAGTCCAAAAGTCAAAAACCGCATTGTCGTCTATTATCCACTCTTTTTCTTTCACTGCTTCCATCTTTTCATCACCATCTATCTTAGCTAATCTTTCTGTTGCACAATCGACAAGAAACCAGCGTATCCGATCAAACTTTTCTTCGTGCTGAGTCCAAGAAATATGTTTGATACGCCATAATCTGAGTTTACGTGCGATACCATTGGATGCGTCTTGGATTTTTCGTATGGTGATTGGCGGCTGCAGGGTTGTCTCCAGCAAGTCATCCATTTCACAAAAAAAGGTGACATCGTCTAATGTCGCGATAAATTCGAAAAGCGCCATTAAAACGGGTATTCTGCCAAATCTGGTAACGAAGAGCTCTTTTCCGTAGACCGCCCTGATGCCGTTTTCCGTTAGACTGTATTCGTTTGCCGGCCAGCCCTGTTCTTGTGCCTTTTTTTGTAACCAGTTCTTTATTTGATAGGTCTTTAATTTTGTTTGGCCAAGGAAGAAATCCAGCCTTCCCTTGGTGTCATTAAATCCAAGTGCGCCGGCACAAGCAGCAAGATGACACAGCTCCAGTATAGGAGTATCGGGATTTCCTCTTCGCTTTGACTTTCCAGGGAGATCTCTATTCCCCCTTTTGCCAATAAGAATGTCAGCCAACTCTTTCCTTACGCTCGGCATTTCATCGAACCGGCTATTGTTGACTATCCCCGAAAACTGAGCAGCTAGACTTTCATCGGCACCTTTTCGTACTAATTGTATTACGCTGTCGGTCATTGGTCTTCCATCTGGTAGAACTGGATGCTGATAGTCCCGGCTAGTTATTCTTTCGTGAAGTTGCAATGCAGAGGCTTCTTGAATTGCAGAGGTGAGTGATAGCATTTTCATTACATTTTTATATTTTAAAACAAGTTCCTGAAATTGTGAAGCTTACCCTGGGTTGCTAAATTTTTTGGGGCCGAAATCGTCTAATGTATTTCGGGCATGGGAAACTCTGTCCCAGAAATTGTTCATAGATGACCACCGCGTCGCATCTCGCATGATATATTTGCGAACTTTGATTTCCGATTTTTTTACTGGTGTTGATTTGCGGCGGACGGTGGGAATATTTGCAAATAGTTTCGCATCTTTTCGATGCTTGATTTTAGTCAATAGTTGGTATTCGACGTCATCACTCGATTTAGGATCGGGATCCCCATAATTTTCGTTATGTTTAACGCCCATAGGGACAGACGGAACCGTGTTTGTTTGATTTATAGATACTATGTTGTTTTGGCTCCAAATGTCCGCCTGATCTTGATAGCGCTTCCACCACCTAAAGACGAGGTCTATGTATTTCCGGGTATACGGGTGAACCATCGCGTGAGACCCTTCTTGAAGCTTCAACGTGCCACCATTGTAATGTGAAAGTGCTAATTTCCAGTCGTTGTCGTATTTACCGTGCAGTCGTTCCAGAAAACCTATTCCTAGTTGAACGTTTAGGCGAGGATCCCAAAGTTCATCCGGATGAACACCAAATTCCACCTCAGCTGTCCGCGGCATGATTTGCATTATTCCTCTCGCGCCCTTGTGGCTTAAGGCGCGGAACTGGAAATCACTTTCCACTTTTGCAACCGCTAATGCCAGTGCAGGAGGAACTATTGAGTTTTGCGCTTCTTCAACTACCATCTGTTTGACTTGATTCCGTGTCGCCCCGGTTGCTTCGGCCCCAGCAGTTACAAGGAAAGTTCCAACAATTGTTATGACTATAAGTGATTTTAGGGTTTCCATTGTTGACATAATCAAGCCTCCTTCTTAGCGATGGGCATTCGGGTTACAGCAAGGTATGGGGGAGATAGGTAAGTAAATTGTAAAATGAAGAAGAGTTTTGAATGGATTTTGATGCAACGGTACCTCCTCGGTCTTTTTTCTAAGCAATAGAAAGCCGAAAAGACAGTTGTCAGAGAATTTGGACCTTTTTAAAAAACTAAATTTTGGTCAATTTACAGGTTTTATTAACGCACTGGAGCTGACCATCGACGTCTAAGTATTCGAGCATTCGACGTAGATTACGCTTTAGTCTAACGTCGTCGCTTTTGGTTTTGTACCACACGACCATATTTCTCGACGTATTTAAAAGTAGTTTATGAGTGTTATAGCCCGTGAATGCCACAAGGCATTCTTCAATTTTATTGAATTCTTGAATGTTAAAATTTTCGAAGGTAAGTGTATAGGCTTGCTGTAAGGCGGCTTGTTTCAGGGAGGACGATGGTGCAGTGCCATCTTGGAGAGTTACTCTTCGAAGTTTTATGGCAAGAGCAGAGCCAACATCTTGACCCAGCTTACGGGCATATTTCCCAACATATTTAAACGCGCACTGGCGGTTTTCATCGCATTTGGGCTCAGTCTCTACGTATTCAGGCAGCTCTCTGTCAACGGTGGCAAGTATTTTGTGTGTTGAAACATTTATCAATCTGCTTTTTATCAGTACGTTCATCCAAGCCGTTGTTCTATCGGCTCTAAATGTTGGGAAAACCGTAAAAGTAATTACAGCGTCGATTGGCGGTGTTTTTATGGACTGGGCAATCTTCATTAATTCGGCGTCCGTTCGCCTAGATTGCCCCTGTGAATAATTATCTACCGTCGCTAAAGTTTCATCTATTACCGAAAATCCATTCCTTTGTAGCTGACCGGAAATGGCGTTGATTACTCGTCCATATACCTGACTGTTCCTTGGAATGCTATCGCCATCGGAATCTTCTCCCATTATTAACACGGTAGGTTGTTCGGCCACGATCGGCGCAGAGTGAATGATAATTACCAATGCAGCCAACAAAGTTAAAAAGTATTTCATCGCCCTGATCCTAGCGTTTGTAGTGCTGTTCCTGTCTGGGTATGGAGACGACAGGGGAGTATTTTGTGTTAAAGGCCCCCTCAGTGAAGTTGAACGATTAGTTTTAATATTGAGGTTAGGGCATTTTTCGACGCACCTAACAGGTCGATTAGAGATTGATTGTAAAATTTAAGGTATGCAATGATTTTTTTGTAATTTGTTGTCCATAGCCGTCGGTGAAGTTAAGTTAATGTAATGCTTAGCCCTTTTTCCGAGGGCTACTGGATTTCCTTTTTTGCTTCACATTGGCAAAACAAAAAATGGTATCTGGTAGATGAGGTGGATTGTAAAGTGCCGTCACGGTAATGGGTAATGGGGTATACCAGGATTACTCAACTGCCGAGAAGTGGCTGCTCAAAGCAGCCAAACAGGGTGAAGCTGATGCCCAACAAGGTTTGTTATTGCTTCACAACCTGAGGGTTGTGGAGAATGACAACATAGTACTGTCGGCTTCTTTTGTGATTTCGGGAAATTAGTCAAAAGTTTATCGTAAGTTGATTTAAGCTTTGCGATGTCAACAAAATTAAACTTTAGTCTGAAAATAATTTGGTAGAACTAGGCTTATAAATATTTCCTGACATGAGGATTTATATTTCCCTATTCAGCTTGTGAGTCTTTTGACAACATCACCAGCAATGTTAAAAATTCGGCACTGATTTAATTTAGACTGGTTGCTATGCTACCCAGCAGTAAGGGGTCAAAGAAAATGCCAGGTGAGTAGATTCGAGGAACAGCGCGCCAAAAAAATGCGATAGTCTTTTATCGGAAACCAATAAAAGGCCTTGGATGGAATACCTACTTCTGGATGTCTTTTCCGGTTGACGTAAATATTAAAAATACTTGGATTGGTGAGGTTAAGTAATGTGTTTAAGGTGTGGCGAAACGCACATGCATTTCCTCGAAGAATCACAATATGTTGATTTAGATGACTTAAAAAGATTTACTCGAAAGCCGTTCTGAGTGGCTTGGGGAACGTTATAATGATTGTGTATTTAAGTGTTCTGCGAAACGGAAATAAATGATAGCGGTGACTCTACAACGTTGGTTGTTATTGGTTCAGCAATGAGTGTCCACTTGTCGCTTTAAAGTAATGTGGGATTGTTTTTTGTATATAAGCCAACCTTTGGTTAATTATTCGAGTTAGGTATGCTGTATTACTCGTTGAATAGTATAATTTTTAAATGGTTATTTGGACCAGTACAAAGCTGTTATCTGGTTCATTTGAGACGCTGAACATGACGGATACCGATGCGCCAATACTCCTATCTGTTTCGTCGATTAACGATGGCCGTACTATTAATAAAGGCGATACTATAACTTTAGACTATTCAGCGTCGGATATTGGAACGGGTGTTGAGACAGTTGATTTTTATTGGATAAATAGGACGCAAATTGATAATGGTGTTAGCCCATTAAATGCTACTAAGTACCAAGTTGGGTCTGGTTTTATAGGAGCGTTGCCTGGGAATTTGACTGGCACCATTACGTTCGGTGTTCCTTTAAGTCTCGAGCCAGGTCAATATATATTTGAGTATGTAAAATTAACGGATAGTGGCAGCCCTGTTAATTCAACCCATTATTTTTCTAGTACTAGCTTTGAGGGGCTTGCACAAGGCAATAACGGTAAGCAGGTCGTATCCGATGGGTTGGGCAACAGCGGTAAGAGTGAACACGGATTTGGTAACTTTGGCGAACTCTCTTTTACAGTGGGAGATTCGGGTAACTCGTTACCCGTTGCTTCCGATGACATCGCCACGACAACAGCTGGAGAACCGGTAATAATATCAATTGGGTCTAACGATTCAGACCCCGATACTTCGGATCGCCTTATGACCACGGGGTTGATTAGCCCCACTATGGGAACGGTGACTTATACGGATAACTTTTCTTTAGCGGATACAGTCACCTACACACCGTTTTTGACAGCGTCTGGAAATGATAGTTTTTCATATCAAGTGTCAGACGGAAGAGGGGGCGCTGACACTGCGACCGTCACGGTAACAATCGAACCTGCAGATCTAGCGGCAAACATTAATACGACTGGTCGGATTTCTCCGGGAGGCACTATAACTGGCGAAATAGCTCAAGATTATGACGAGGACTGGTACGAAGTTTCTTTAACCGCAGATATAAAATATACCTTTGACCTTAAGGGTAGTCCATCGGATCAAGGAACATTGAGTGACCCGTATCTTAAGCTATATGACTTTTCAGGTTCTTATATAACTGCCGATGATGATGGGGGTGTGGGGTTCGACGCTCAACTAACTTATACGCCGGCTTTAACCGGGCAATATTATGTAGCGACATCGGGACGGTATTGGCATCAAATAGGAACTTTTGCATTGTCAGTATCGGAAGAGGTTAATCGTGCCCCAGTAGCGGGCAATGATACGGCCGTAGCTACTGGTGGACAGCCAGTTATAATATCAATCGGGTCTAACGATTCCGACCCTGATACTTCGGATCGCCTTACAACGACTGGGTTGACTAACCCTATAAAGGGAACGGTAGAGTATACGGAGAATTTTTCGTTGCCTGATACGGTCACCTACACACCGTTTTTAACAGCGTCGGGCAATGATAGTTTTGCCTATCAAGTGTCTGATGGAAGAGGTGGCACAGACATTGCCACTGTGTCGATTAATATTTCGCCGGCCGATGTAGCGGGTGATACATTTACGAATGCCGGGATAGAGGTGGGCCAAAGTATTTCTGGAGAACATTCCGGGTCCGATTATATGGACTGGTTCTCTGCTTCTCTAGTAGCTGGGCGCAGCTACACGATAGATATACGAGGGATGCAAACGGGTGGCGGTACCATTTCGGATCCCTATTTACAGCTTTACGATGGCACCGGTTCATACATCAATGGTGATAATGACAGCGGAGTGGGAACCGATGCCCAGTTGACATACATCGCCCCTATTTCGGGTACTTATTTTATCGCCTCATTAAGTGCTTATACAAATAATCAACCTAAGGGTACCTATACGGTTAATCTTAGTGTGGCTAATTCTCCTCCTATTGTTGCGGACGACTCAGCAACCGTCGTCCCAGGTTCTAGTGTGACGATAGCGATAGGCGCAAATGACATAGATCCCGACGGAGACCCCCTCGTAACCAGCGGGTTGTCTTCGCCAAGCCAAGGAAGCGTGGTTTATAGTGATTACGCCAGTTTCAATGATTACGTTACTTATACTGCGGGGCCGGAAGCCAGAGGGACCGATTCATTTATGTATTCAGTTTCGGACGGCAAGGGAGGCCTCGATACCGGTAAAGTCGATATAACATTTGATTCTTTTTCAACCGCTACCAACGCTTCCGGAGAAGCCGTATACAGATTCTTTAATACCGTTAATGGGACGCACTTTTATAGCGCGACGCCACTTGAAATAGATACGGTGATGAGATCCCAAGGTTTCAATATGGAGAACGAAGCTTTTAAAGCGGCGGAAGCGAGCTCGCCTTTTGCGACGACAGTATATCGTTTTTTAAACACCCAAACGGGATCTCATTTATATACAAGTAATGAAATAGAAAGGGACGCCATTATTGCTGACCCCGCACTTGGACACTACACGTTTGAGGGGGACGCGTATTTTTCTTACGCTCAACCCGTCGATGGTTCAATTCCCCTCTATCGATTTTTTAACAACGTTACCGGAGCGCATTTTTATACTGTTTCCGAGATCGAGAAGATTAACGTGATTGCGACTTTGCCTGAGTACAATTTTGAGGGAACGGCTTATTGGGTTGGCCATCCAGACACACCATTACAGATTGAGGATGCACTTGTTCCGATTATTTCGTCATCGCCGCCACTTGCCATAGATGATGTAGGGGCCATGTAGTGGGTTGGGAAAAATATGTAATCAGTTGAACGACAAACACTTAGATTTGATAATTTGACGAAGATAGATCTACCCATATTTTCTGTATCGAAACACAAATACTTAAGTATTTAAATCAATATAAAAAATAACTGTATGAGTTATCTAAGAAAAAATAATATAGTTAGAGAGCCAGCGAAATTTAAAGAAAAAATAACCCCGTGTTATTATAATTGTAGCGGCTTTTATTGTCGGGAACTGAAGTTGCATGAGTAAAAATGGTGACATCGTCGTGGCTGGCGTCCAGCGAAGGCTTATAAAGGTATTTTCGCTCTCGTTTCTTTGTATATTAATAACATCGTCGGCTATTGGAAAATCGTTAGCTCCTGAGAAATTAGGCGAACTTGCAGCTCGTCTCGACTACTGCGGTTTTCATCATATGACGATTGCAATTCAGCAAGAGAACAGGAGCGTGGTTGCCTTCAATAGGGCTTACTCCGAGAGCCAGATAGACGAAGTTCAAATCATTATGGGTATTGTTCCTGAAGTGGATTGTGATGCTGCAAAGAACCTGTTTATTGCAATTAATAAGATTGCAGGGAAAACAGCCCGAAGTGCGTTGAGTAAAAACCAATCGGAGCGTGAGAAAGATCTTCAAAAAAAACGACTTCAAGAAAAAGTAAATGATCAAAAATCGGAGCAACTTTTGAAAAAGGGAGTTATAGCGGATACCCAGGTTTCATTCTTGGTTCTAAGAGCTAAAGAGGCACTTCAGATCTTGGGATTGTATGACGGGAAGCTTGATTCGGTTTTAGGGGCTAAGGCAAAGATTGGGATAAGAAAATGGCAGAAAGGAGAAGGTTTAAAGGAAACGGGGAAACTCCATAGGGAGCAGGTAGCAGCAATGGAGCAAGATGCCATCTGGCACGTCGCTAAATTTGAGCGAGATCGAAAAATTCTCCAACAAAAAAAGTTGAGAGACGCTCAAAAAAAAAGCCGCGCTAAAGAACGATTGGTTGCAAAAAAACGTGAACAAGAAAGACGGAAAAAGGCGCTGGAGCAGAAGCGGCTCGAAGATATCAAGCGGGCCAAAGTTGTATACGATTTTGCAGTTATAGTTGGCAATCGGGACTATTCCGGTAGAACGCATCGCGTCGAATTTGCTCAAAATGACGCGAATGCAATGCGTGAATTTCTTCTTTCAGAAATCGGATTTCTCGAAGGAAACATTATAGACCTACGGAACGCTACAAAGGCCCAAATGGAAGAGACGTTTGGCAGTCCTCAATCGTATAAAGGCCGATTATACGATTACGTTAAGGAAGGAGAATCAGACATAGTTGTTTTTTATTCCGGTCATGGTGTTCCTGGCTTGCAGGATAGGAGAGGTTATCTGTTACCCGTTGACGCAAATCCGAATAAAGCGGAGCTTACAGGGTATCCACTAGATATATTGTTTAAGAATTTAAAGCAGATAAACGCTAAATCTATTAGGGTCTTTATTGACGCATGTTTTTCAGGCGACAGTCACTCTGGTACACTTATAAGAAAAACTTCGGGGGTAACTGTTAAGATTACAACGCCGAAAAATCTGCATTCTAACATGATGGTAATTACAGCATCAAAGAGGAATCAATTTGCCAGCTGGGACGAGGAAACTCAGCATGGTTTATTCACACACCACCTTTTGAAAGCTCTGAGAGGGGCAGCGGATAATAATTATCGCACAGGTAATAAAGATGGGAAGGTTACATTGCGAGAGGTTAAATCTTATTTGGATCAAGAAATGACATATCAAGCTCGTCGCAAATATAGCCGAATTCAACAGGCTGATGTAAAAGGCGATTTGAATGCTGTACTCTTTGACGACTGAGGGTAGTCCCCCATTTCACAATTAAATTGAACTGAAATGGTTAAATCGTTGATTTGGTCGTTCTATAGAGTATTTTAGTCTAACTCTCTTTATTCCATCATCCTGTAAATCAAAATAAAAGTTTTTCGGGGTATTACTTTGTATCTATTTGATTCGGTTAGTTCGAGACATCTTGATGTTTCCTTTGCAAGGTCGGGCTTGCCGGAAGCGCTTTTGATGATGCGGGCTGCCCACAGCGTATGGTCTTATGTATCGATGTTAGACAAAACAGGTCATGTTTGGTGTATTTCTGGGCCAGGCAATAATGGCGGGGATGCATATGGTGTAGCGACGTTGGCACTGATGACTGGAAGGTCTGTCTCACTTTATCAGGAGGGATCACTTTCTAAGACGGCGAAAGTGGTCGCTAATTTTGCACGAAAAGTTGGGGTGAAAATATTTAAAAATCTTCCCAGTCTGGATGAAATGACGGATCAAGACATTATTATAGATGGTCTACTTGGGACAGGCCTGAATAGGCCACCCAGTGGGGCTTATAGCGTGATCATTGAGTGGATTAATTTGGCTAAAAATAATGGAACTAAGATTGTCTCGATTGATATACCCTCTGGTCTTGACGCCTCTTCGGGAACCGCGCCGGGTGATGCTATAGCGGCGGACATGACGATCATGTGTCTGTCTGCAAAGCAGGGCTGCTACACTGGGTTAGGACCTGACTTGTGTGGGGATTTGTATTTCTCTGATCTCGGGTGTTTAAATCCGGAAGAGCACGTAAAACCGAATTCTATACTAATTACATCTGAAAATATCGACAAGTTAAAGCGCACTAAGTCTGGGCACAAAGGAACCCATGGGACACTTCTGGTGTTAGGGGGGTGGTCGACCATGGAAGGTGCCGGCTGCCTGGCTGGAATTGCGGGATTGAAAGCGGGGGCTGGCAAGGTTTATATATGCGGACCCGAATTTCCTGATAAACCGATGGAGTTAATTTCTGTTGATCGTGACATAGATTGTTTTAGACAAGCGTTGTCTAGATCGAACGCGGTCGTGGCGGGGCCAGGACTTGGAAATAATGGAGGGGCTTTTCTCAAGCTAGCTTGGGAGAGTAACGTTCCTTTAGTTATGGATGCGGATGGTTTAAATTGGCTC
>CAYFGZ010000019.1:0-38900 GCA_964342575.1 uncultured Nisaea sp.
TCACAATTAGCATGGCATTTCTAAAAACATGTCCGTAAAGAACCTGGCCTTCACTGAGTCCTTTTGCTTTGGCTGTCAGAACATACTGCTTATTTATTTCTTCCAAAAAAGAATTTTTGGTCAACATTGTAAGACCAGCAAACCCTCCTATCACCATGGATCCTACGGGTAATATCATGTGCCAAAGATAATCCATTAATAATTGCAGTAGGGACAACTGTTCCCAACCTTGTGAAACAAGCCCACGAATTGGAAATAGTTTCCAAAAACTTCCGCCGGCAAAAATTACTACCAACAAAATAGCAAACAGGAAACCAGGTATTGCGTTCCCGATGACCACGAGACCAGAGCTCCATATATCGAAACGGCTACCATCCCTAACCGCCTTTCGTATTCCAAGAGGTATTGAGATGAGATACACTATTAAAGTAGTCCAAAGACCAAGTGAAATCGACACAGGCATTTTTTCTAGCACTAAGTCTACAACCCGCTGATCTTTGAAATAACTTTCCCCAAAATCGAAAAGTAAATAACTTTTAAGCATCAAAAAAAAGCGCTCATGCACAGGCTTATCGAAACCAAAGTCTCGCTCAATCTCCCTTATTATGTCAGGGTCAAGGCCACGAGCTCCCCGATAAATGGATTCACTATTTCCTCGAGAGAAACTGGGTCCTATATTGCTCTCAGTCATCTGAGAATCGGCCCCGCCTGACCCCGTTATTCTGGCCGTTGCCTCCACGCCAATGCCCTGAATTTGTGCTATAGTTTGTTCAACAGGTCCACCCGGAGCAAATTGAATTACCACAAAGTTGACTAGTATAATTGCCAATAACGTTATAGGAACCAGAAGTAATCTTTTCGCGATATAGACTACCATTCCGTCATCTCTTTTTAATTAGCACGCCTATTTTGCCAAGCCCTAATCAATTTCTGCTTTTCTTTCACTAACCACCAAGTATTTGGAAAACCGCTTGAATACTTTGCTACCACTTTTGGTCTTGCGAATATATCCCAAAAAATCAATCGCGCCGCCTGGAGATGGAAGTGGGGAACCACGTAATGTCCCCATAATAAAACTCGGTCCAGAGCCCTAATTCGCGCAATTAAACTCTTTCGGCTTGGTGCTTTAATGACAAGCTCTACCAGTTCGTCAATTACCGGGTTTTTTATCCCTATTAAATTTCTGCTCCCCGCTCTATCCGCATTTACCGAGTGCCAAAAATCTCGCTGCTCATTCCCAGGAGAAAGGGATTGACCAAAGCTGGCCACTATCATGTCAAAATCGAAAGTATCGAGGCGCTGTTGATATTGAGCAACATCAACCGTCCGGATTGACATTTTTATCCCTAGACGTTTCAAATTTTGTTTCAACGGTAAAGCCAACCGCTCTATCGAAGGGTATGCTATCAGTAGTTCAAACTCAAATGGCTGCCCTTTTTTATTCTTTAACTGCCCATCTACCACATCCCATCCCGCTTCACGAAGTAGCTTGAGAGCGACTCTCAAATTCTTTCGATTATTTCCTGATCCATCCGTCTGGGGAGCTCGGTAGCTTTTTATAAAGACTTCCTTCGCCAGTTTTTCCCTGTATTTCTCTAGGATTTCTAGCTCTTCACCTTCAGGCAATCCTCCCTCAGAAGAAAGTTCGGAGTTAGAAAAAAAACTGTTCGTTCTTTTATAGGCATTGTACATGAGGGTCCTATTTGTCCACTCAAAATCCCATGAATAATTAATAGCTAACCGCACCCTTGAGTCTTCGAAAAATGATCTTCTCGTATTGAAAATAAAACCTTGCATACCAGTGGGCCGCTCGTGTGGGATAAGCAGTTTTTTGACTTTACCTTCCTCAAAGGCAGGAAAATCATATGCCGTGGCCCATCTTTTAGACTGATTTTCGGCTCGTAAATCAAATGCGCCGCTCTTAAACGCTTCAGTAGCTACATCTCTATCTCTATAATATTCGTACGAAATCACTTCAAAGTTCGATTGCCCTTTATTGACTGGCAAATCAAGCGCCCAGTAGTTTTTAATGCGTTCGTAGCTTATAGAACGACCAGCTTCGAATTCTTTGATGCGATAAGCTCCGCTTCCTAGCGGAGGTTGGAGAGTTGTCTTCTTGAAATCTTTTTTTTCCCAGTAATGTTTTGGCAACACTATCATTTGGCCCAGTATCAGTGGCAGTTCTCGATTGGCGGCTCCCCCGAATCTGAATGTTATCTGTCTCTCTCCCGTCTGCTCTACTTTTTTTACGTCTCTGTAGTATATTCGATAAGAAGGGTGCCCTTTAGTAATCAGTGTATTAAACGTCCAAATGACGTCGTCCGCTGTAATCGGTTTTCCATCATGCCAACGAGCCTTAGGATTAAGGTTAAATGACACCCATGACCTATCCTTCGGAACGATAATACTCTGGGCGATTAGCCCATAATTAGTAAAAGCCTCGTCGGCCGATCCCACCATTAACGGATCATAAATTAGCCCGAGTCCTGCTGCTTTTACGCCCTTAAGTATAAAAGAATTAAAACTATCGTAAGTACCCATTGCTTCGTTGACGAGTTTTCCTCCCTTTGGAGCATCTGGGTTTACATAGTCAAAATAATCAAAGCTCTCCTTGTACTTTGGAGCTCCATGCATAGCAAACGCGTGTCTTGATTGCTGCTCTGCTTTCGCAAAACTGCTATACATTAAGGCGGACAGTAATATAAGAAACAGGGTAAAGTGCTTAAAACTCATCAAATATACTTTCGATAATGCAATCCGCTCAAACAACTGAATATCTAGATGCTATTTTTAGAAAATAGTGCCCGTTTATGCAAAGGCTATCTTCAACTTATCGAGAAGAACTTCAATCACCGTTTAGTATGCTTATTACCTCAGCATGTAACTTTGCGTCGCCGGCAGCCACCACTCTATCTGTAGTACCAAGACCTAGCGTTTCTCCCTGCCATCCTGTCATAATACCACCAGCTGCTTCTACCATAGCCGCTGGTGCAAGGTAATCATAGTCTGACATACCCGCTTCTATAACCAGATCGATAGAACCCAACGTTAGCATTCCATACAAATAACAATCACCACCAAATATCGGGAGTCCAACACGTTCGTGCACACGCTCAACGCGCTCGGCATCCATTCCAACAAACATTTTCGGGCTTGTCGATCCCACTGTAGCATCTGACAATAATCTACCTTTACGAGTAACAACGGGTCGACCATTCAACTTAGCTGGCAGGTCTTGCCCTCCCACCCAACGCTCCGATGTAGCTGGGATATCAACTATGCCCAGAACAGGCTTTCCGTTTCTTAAAAGTGCTATGAGAGTACCGAATAGTGGAGAACCACTTATAAAGGCTTTAGTTCCGTCTATTGGATCTAGGGACCAAATATATTCAGCATCCATTCTAACGCAACCATATTCCTCACCCGCTATGCCATGATCCGGATATCGAGCTTCTATTAACTCGCGGATCTTTGCCTCCACTTCCCTGTCAGCTCTCGTTACTGGACTTTCATCCTCCTTATGGATTACTTCCAGATCACTACGCCAATAATTTAAAACTATCTTACCACTGGCATCAGCAAGGGATTCACCAAACGATTCAAATTCCGAGATAATTTTCGTCATCTAAAAATCACCTAGTAACGCCACTTGGGGAGTCAATTACCTGAGGCCTCTTTCGCAATTTCCTCTGGCGTGGGAAGGGGTACAGGGGTTTCTGCAAGACTCCGAAGATAAGCGATGACAGACGCTCTATCTGAAACCTTCTTAATCCCTGCAAAACCCATTTTAGTGCCCGGCATATATTCCTTCGGTTTCTTCAAAAAACCATTGAGTGCAGCATAATTCCAATTATCTGCATTCGTGAAATCCCGCATTGCTTTTGAGTATCCAAACCCAGCCTTGCTTCCAATTTTTGAATTAACAACTTCATAAAGGTTTGGACCCAGTTTATGTTTTCCACCATTTGTTACTGAATGGCAGGCCGCACATTTCTTGAAGACTTTTTGCCCCGCCACAGAATCTGCCGAATCCAGCAACCCCAGAACCGGTTCAAGAGTTGGACCTACAGGTGCCGCACTGGCTGTTGCACTCGATACTTTACCGGTGTCCACGATGTAAGCGTTTTTTTCAAGTTCTTCAGGATCAACAAGAATATCTGCCACCTTACCGGCCGCCATAGCAATCAATCCGGCGCACAAAACGCCCGCTGCTATTTTATTCATTTCTAGCGATGCCATTCTTTATCCCCACGTAAATTGCACAATCCTGATAGTCGCAGTAAAGTGACGTTAATCTACCTTCTCTTTAAACTCCTGTCCAACATCCAATGCTATATTATATACCAAAACAATGCTATTTTTACATTTTCCAAATAAAGACTATAACTGTTATTACTATCTTGAGGCTGATAGCGGCATATCGCCGCAATAGATATCTATTTATGAGTTTTCCAATGAGTTTGCCAATTAATCCTATCATATTGATACCGGCAAGGATGCAGTCCGCACGCCTTCCAAATAAGCCACTGGCGGATATAAATGGAATACCCATGATTGTTCATGTCTGGAAAAGAGCACTGGAAGCTCAATTAGGACGCGTAATAGTTGCTTGTGGCGAATTAGAAATCGCCAACGCAATAGAAGAAGAAGGCGGTGAAGCGGTGCTAACCGATCCTAACTTACCATCTGGGTCTGATAGGATTTTTGCGGCGTTAAACATAGCAGACCCACAGATGCAACACGACGCTGTGATAAATGTGCAGGGGGATTTGCCTGTTTTGGCAACGTCTACAATAGTGGCTGCTTATCATTTGTTGGACAATACGGATGTGGATATTGGAACCGTAGCAGCTGAAATTGTCGACGATAGTGAGCGGACTACGCCTTCTGTGGTAAAAGTAATTGTTGCTTGGGATACCACTGGCTTCCAAGGTAAAGCTCTTTATTTTACAAGAGCACCCGCGCCGACTGGAGATGGACCAATGTATCATCATATCGGCTTATATGCATACCAACGGCATGCAATTGAGCGGTTTGTTAAATTACCACTATCCAAGTTAGAACAACAGGAGCAACTGGAACAATTGCGGGCTATAGAGAATGGTATGAGAATTGATGTTGCCCTCGTTGACACAATTCCTTTTGGTGTCGATACTCCACAAGATCTAGCAAAAGCTAGAATTTTAATGAAATAGAATTTGGTTTTTATTGTGACAAACCCGGATAAAACAATCGCCTTCCAAGGAGAACTTGGTGCGAATTCCCATGTGGCATGCCTAGAAGCTCGTCCCGAGCTATCCGTTTTACCATGTCATAGCTTCGAGGAAATGCTGGCTGCTGTTCAGGAAAATAAAGCGGTTGCCGCGATGGTGCCGGTGGAAAACTCAGTAGCTGGACGTGTTGCAGACATCCATCACCTTTTGCCACAATCCGGCTTATACATCGTTGATGAACATTTCCAGCGTATAAACGCTATGCTGCTGGGATTAAAGGGTGCAATTTTAGAAGAAATAGAGGAAATTCATAGCCATGTCCATGCCCTAGGCCAATCAAGAAAATTGCTCAAGGAACTATCCGCAAAAGCTGTTCAACACCCTGACACGGCTGGGGCAGCAAAAGATGTGGCGGCGGGAGGAAACCCAAAGATAGCTGCAATAGGGCCGCGCCTAGCCGCTGAAATGTATGGCCTAGAGATTTTGCGGGAAAGTGTAGAGGATGCCGATCATAATACCACTAGGATGTTAATCATGGGTCGGAAACCAGTTGTTCCGATTGTAAATACCACCCGATGTATAACAACCATCATATTCAAGGTTAGAAGTGTACCTGCCGCCTTGTATAAAGCACTTGGGGGCTTCGCGACGAATGGTATTAATCTGACAAAGCTCGAATCCTACATGGTTGATGGATCCTTTGAAGCAGCTCAGTTCTACGTT
Source organism: uncultured Nisaea sp. (assembly GCA_964342575.1). Lineage (GTDB taxonomy): Bacteria > Pseudomonadota > Alphaproteobacteria > Thalassobaculales > Thalassobaculaceae. Next base: position 5,937 of record CAYFGZ010000019.1, read on the forward strand.
GATGCCGATGGCCATCCAGAAGAACCCGCGATGAAGCTAGCTCTTGAAGAACTAGAATTCTTTTGCCCAGAGGGCGCCGTACAGACATTAGGAACTTATCCGGCTCATCCTTTCCGAGAAGCAAATATCGGTAGGTGAATTCGCCTAATAAAACGTCTTTGTTCGTCGTTGTCGAAATGAACTTATTTTAGTATTCTTAGATCTCTTCCCGAGCAATTAGGTATACCGAATGACAGCCCTCTCCAAAATTCGAAATTTTGCAATTATAGCTCATATTGACCATGGAAAATCTACACTGGCAGACCGATTGATCCAGGCCTGTGACGGCCTGAGTGATCGCGAAATGAAGGAGCAGGTGCTTGATTCAATGGAGATAGAGCGCGAACGAGGTATAACTATTAAAGCCCAGTCCGTGCAATTAAAGTTCAACTCGAGTGATGGGGAAACTTACGAACTAAATCTGATGGATACACCGGGCCATGTCGACTTTTCCTATGAGGTAAGTCGGTCGCTTTCGGCCTGTGAAGGTTCACTGCTTGTAGTTGACGCCAGCCAAGGCGTGGAAGCACAAACATTGGCAAATGTGTATCAGGCCATAGATGCCGACCATGAGATTATAACTGTTTTAAATAAAATTGATCTCCCTGCTGCCGAACCAAAAAGAGTCCGGGCCCAAATAGAAGAAGTAATTGGCTTGGATGCTTCAGAAGCTGTCGAAATCTCAGCCAAAACAGGTTTGAACATAACAGAGGTTCTAGAGGCTCTTGTAAAACGACTCCCTCCCCCGATGGGACAATCAGACGGGCCCTTAAAGGCTCTGTTAGTAGATTCCTGGTATGACGCTTACCTCGGCGTGATGGCACTGGTCCGCGTATACGACGGAAAAATAGAAAAAGGGATGAAAATAAGAATGATGCAAACCGGTGCCTCTCACCTCGTAGATCGTGTCGGTGTATTTACTCCTAAACCTACAGAAACCAATACTCTTTTTCCGGGCCAATTGGGATTTTTTACAGCAGCCATAAAAACTGTAGCCGATACCAAAGTGGGAGACACTATTACTGACGACCGAAGGCCTGCCATTGAACCGCTTGAAGGATTTAAGCCGAGCGTTCCTGTTGTATTCTGCGGCTTGTTTCCAATCGATGCAGCCGATTATGAACAATTGCGGGAAAGTTTGGATCGCCTCCGACTAAACGATGCTAGTTTTTCATTTGAAGCCGAATCATCCGCAGCCTTGGGCTTCGGCTTTAGGTGCGGTTTTCTGGGCTTGTTACACCTGGAAATAATCCAAGAGCGATTAGAACGTGAGTTCGATCTAGATCTCATTACAACTGCGCCCAGCGTTGTTTACAAGATTAATTTAAACTCTGGAGAGACAATCCAACTACACAACCCCTCTGACATGCCCGATGTCGTTAAAATCCATAGTATTGAGGAACCATGGATAAAAGCGACCATATTTGTGCCCGACGAATATTTAGGTCCCATCTTATCACTTTGCACTGCGCGTCGGGGTGAGCAGATAGAACTTACCTATGTAGGGAACAGAGCCATGGTGGTATATAATTTACCTTTGAACGAAGTGGTTTTTGATTTTTACGATCGCTTAAAATCAATATCACGCGGCTACGCCAGTTTCGACTATCAATTGAATGATTATAAAGAAGGTGATCTGGTGCGGATGAACCTACTAGTCAACGCGGAAACTGTTGATGCCCTTTCAGTCGTGGTACATTCGTCGCAGGCTGAACCAAGGGGGCGAGAACTCTGTGCCCGCCTAAAAGAACTCATTCCTCGGCAGCTGTTTAAAATTCCTGTTCAGGCCGCCATTGGCGGAAAAATAATAGCTCGTGAAACCATTAGTGCCATGCGCAAAGATGTAACCGCGAAATGTTACGGCGGTGATATCTCGCGCAAACGAAAGCTGTTAGAAAAGCAGAAGAAGGGAAAAAAGAAAATGCGCCAATTTGGTCGGGTAGAAATACCACAGTCTGCCTTTATTGAGGCGCTAAAAATGGGAGATCATTAGGCAAAAAAATTACCCCGCTTTTCGGGCTCTCAACGGAGCTAGGATAGCCTCCGTGTCGGCGCCAAGCTCAGGCGTGGGTCGGTGGACCTGCGCCGGCGTCTCAGATAGTTTAACAGGGAAACCTGTCATTTTAACGGTGCCTCGTCCCGGATGCTCTACATTCAGGACCATCTCCTGTGCCAAAACTTGTGGGTCTCGGAAAACTTCGGACAAATCCATGGTTCTACCACAGGGGCATCCCGCCTCATTGATTACTGAAATCCAGTGATCAACACTCTTTTGTTCAGTTATTTTATTGATAATTTCTAATAACTCATCTCGATTTTCCATCCGATCATCATTAGTCTTAAATCTTTCCTCATCCAATAAATATTCTAGTTCCAGGACACCTAGAAATCGCCTAACGAATACGTCATTTGACGGAGCCACAGCTACTCGCCCATCACTAGCACGGAATAGACCATAGGGCGACGCTATCGGATGATTATTTCCTGTCCGTTTTGGGATAACGCCCGTCGCAAAATATTCAGCAGACAAATACGCCATCATACTTATCAGGCCATTCGTCAAACTGGATTCCACATTTTGACCTTTTCCAGTTCTATGACGCGCATTTAGGGCTGTTACAACCCCAAAAGCAGTGTACAGTCCAGCTATTAGATCACTCATGGGCGGGGCGGCACGCATAGGATCTCCGTCCGCAGATCCGTTGACACTCATGAAACCACTCATGGCCTGTGCAATAAAATCGAAGGAGGGCCTATCTACATAAGGCCCAGTGGAACCATAGCCATTTACACTCGCATGTATCAATCTAGGGTTAATTAATTCAAGTTTTTCCTCCGAAAAACCCATTTTTGCTAATACGCCAGGTCGATAATTATCAACCAAAACATCCGCCGTTTCTAAAAGTAGAATCAGGTCTTCCTTCCCCTGTTCAGTATATAGGTCTAGCACAACAGACTTTTTGTTTCTATTGAACTGGGCGAAATACCAACTAAGCCCCTCCTTTATAATTCCTTGCTCCCTAACAGGGTCACCCTTGGGAGGTTCCACCTTTATGACTTCAGCTCCCATATCCGCTAACATGAGAGTACAAAATGGACCCGCAAGAATTCTCGTTAAGTCCACAACCCTTATCCCTGAAAGTGCCATAATCTAACTCTCTATAACAAAATCGACCCCGCGTTATTTTAAATAAGCCGCCATATATGGGTTCGCATAGAATTAATCCTGAAACCTGTTCCCTTTTATCTTTTTTTATGTTTGTTAAAAATTCCAGTGCGGAGGGATAGCGCCAGAAACGGGCGAGCGAAAACATGCTATTCTATCCGACGCAAGAGACCCCACAAAACATGTTTTTAAGTCTGGGCCACCAAAACCAATACTTGCACAGTTGCCGAGAATGCTATCATTACCAGCTATTAGATACTCCCTATTATAGGTGTCATTTTGATACGCCATTTCCGCCCGATTTGTAACTTCTCGGTTTCCACCATCAAACACAAGGTATTGTTCACCATCGGGCGCCAATCTTAAAATCCTATTGCTCACAACACTAGTGCACCAAATACCCCCATCTGAGTCAAATTCAAACCCGTCCGGAAATATGCCCGGGCCATAGTCCGCAACGGTCTCGCGGACCCCGAGGTCTCCAGCGTCGCTGATTGGATATCTACAAATCGACCTGCCCATAGTCTCGTGAACGAAAAGCCAACGTCCCGAGGGGTCAACTTTATTTTCATTAGTAAAACCTATTCCGTTCGCAACGATGCGGGCTCCTTTTTCATCAATAAGGATAATGAACCCGTCTGCTATATCTTTCTTGAATGATTCATCTCTATTTCGAGCCCAGGTACTAACAGAAATCCAAATTCGACCGACCTCGTCCCGGTTAGCAAAATTGCAAGCCGGTAGCTTCACACCATCAATCTCGGTTATAAACGGAATCAATGTACCGTCTCTTTTTAAAGTATAGACACCACCTTCATCCCCAACGTTTGCTATCAAAAATGAACCGTCCGGCATCAACGAATAGCCATTTGGAATAAAGCCATCTGGAATATCTCCCGAAACAGCAAGAATAAATTCACCATCCCCATCTGACTTGATGCGAGCTATTCCACCAGCATCGCCGGCGTGGCTCGCAAAAATATCCCCTTTCCTGGTAGCTATAACGCACTCAGGCCTATTTAAATTCTTTCCAATGAAGGAGAAGTCTTCTTCGGATAAGGTAAACATTATGGCCTCCACAACAACTTTATTCGAATTATTAAGTTAAACGTCCCTATCGGAATTTTACAACTCATCTGTCGACAGTTTCCATCCGAAATTGGATTTTTATTATATCGCTTTTAAAATGCTGGTCTACCCGACCGCCGTTTGACATTCTTTCAAAGAGCAACAAGCTAAAGAAATTTCCTACCAAGCAACCCGAAAAATGGAGACGGCAATGCGCTCATTCAAAACTATAACCGAAGGCCTGCAATTTCCCGAAGGCCCCATTTCCATGCCAGATGGGTCATTTATTTTAGTTGAAATAGCTCGTGAAACACTGACTCGAATCACTGCGAATGGACAGAATGAAGTTATCGCTGAGCTCGGCGGTGGCCCAAACGGAGTCGCAATCGGCCCTGACGGTGCCTGCTACGTTTGTAACAACGGAGGATTTGAATGGGCAAGAGATCCCGTGTCTGGTGGAATGCGTCCAATTCGCCAGGCCGACACTTATACCACTGGCCGAATTGAGCGAGTTGATCTAGCAACAGGTAACGTTGAACGATTATACGATCACTGTAATGGGCAAAAGTTGAACGGACCCAACGATATTGTCTTCGATAAGAAGGGAAATATGTGGTTTACAGATCTCGGTAAAGCACGTCAGAGGGACATGGATCGAGGGGTAGTGTATTGGGCACGGCCCGATGGAACGGAGATACGCGAAGTTGTACAACCAATAACAACACCAAATGGAATAGGCCTTTCCCCTGACGAGGAAACGCTGTACGTCGCTGAAACCGAGGGAGCAAGATTATACAGTTTTCGAATCTTAGGAGACGGAATTGTTAATAAGTTGCAATTTCCTCACTCATTAAACGGGGGGGAGTTGGTTACCTGTGACGGGGGTTTTAGACGATTTGATTCACTAGCTGTAGAAGCCAACGGTAACATTTGTGTTGCAACTTTAATGGCAGGTGGAATCACCATTGCAAAACCAACTGGTGGAACAGACCAATTTTTGGAAACTGGCGATCCTTATACAACCAATATTTGTTTTGGTGGACCAGACTTAAAAACTGCGTTCATTACCCTGTCGTGGCGCGGCTTATTAGTTGGATGCGACTGGAAAAGGCCAGGCCTCCCATTAAATTTTTCAGATGCGTAAATACTTTTCAATGAAACTGTTTTTCAGTCAGCGTATGAATTAATGGAATCTTTTCTAGTGACCACAATTTTTGGATAAATAGCTCTGCTGACTTTTTTCCGATTATCGGGACAACAAGATCTCGAAATTTGTCCGAAAGCTCTGCATCCGACAAGGGGTGATCTGGATCACCTTTGCGAGTAGGTGCAAAATGTCTCAAAGTTAATCCGTCTTTTAGTTCTAGTTCTACTCTTGCCGATCGAGTTCTTGGAAACGCAGACTCGCAGCACTCATCAATCCCAAGTTCAACCAACTCCATTATTTTTTTTAATTCAGGGTCATTTAGATGTGTCTTGGAAAAATCACTAGCTCTCAAGGCGCCGCCCTTTTTTACAGCCAGTGCAGAACAATATTCGGCGCTAAATTTGGCTTCATATATGGTTTTTGGGTTGGGATTACAGCAAATTTCCTTAGCTTTTTTATAGGAATTTGCACGAACTCTAATAACGTCATCGACTTTAAAGTCGTGAGATTCCCTGATCGAGTTTATTGAGTCTATAATGGCATGTATGTGACCACATGCTGCATGATTTTTCTGAGTCATTTTCGTGATGGTAAAATCACTGCCTAAACCATCGACAGCGGCCTTCCAGTCAACATTGCTGCTCATCGCATTGCCAAATCCTCGCTCTCCCTCTAGAATATCCAACGCGCCAGTTATTCCTTCTGCAGCCATCATCGCAGCAAGCAACCCTCCTTCTGCCGCTCTCCCGGCGTGAATAGGTTTAGTCATAGCATCTGAACGAAAAGCCTGTTGGAGACCAGCCGACATGCTTCCAACTGTTGCCAGTGCATGTGCCGTTTTTTCTCCGTCTAGCTGTAAAATTACGGCGGCGGCAGTGGCTGTGCCGAAAAAGCCCACCGTCGCAGTAGTATGCCACCACTCATAGTGTGTTGGAACGACAGCCCGTGCGATTCGGTTCGAAACCTCATAGCCGGCGATCACACCCCGGAGAAATTGATCTCCAGTTGTTTCTTTATATTCCGCCGCCGCCAACGCAGCCGCTACAATTGGTGAACCTGGGTGAAATAAACCATCCCGGAAGATATCGTCAAACTCTATTGTATGCGCCGCCGCTCCGTTTATCAGGGCGGCATTTCTTGGGGAAGTCTTAGCCCCGGAGGGAAAAAGCGTTGACGAGCCCAGTCCAATTTCTTCCGCTAAGGTTTTTTTTAATAGTTTGGCTGGCACCTGCTGCCCGCCTGGTAAGGTAGATGCAAACCAGTCAATCGTGGCCCTCTTTGCGTGGTGCAGAACCTCTTCCGGTAATTTCATCATAGCGGCCGCTTCGGCAAACTCCGCATATACTGAGACAACAGACATCTTATTCTCCAACTATTTCACAACCCAACTGATTTGCGAGATCGTTAATGTCGTTAGTCACAAAATCGAATTTGTGCTCGGCCTCGAAATCTTTTTCCTGGCTGGAACCGTACTCCATTGGTCTAGCTATAAACGCTGTTTTTAAACCCGTGGCGGCTGCAGCCACTAGATCGTGATTATGAGCAGCACACATCAAAACCTCTCGCGTATCGAGACCAAGCCACTCAACCCCAGTCAAATATGTCTTTGGGTCCGGTTTGTACGCCCGCGCTGGTTCAGCACCCAAAATTACGTCCCAAGGCAATCCTGCATACTTAGCCATATTAACCATAAGTGCAACATTACCATTGGACATCGTACCAATTATGAAGCGCTCTTTTAGTCTTTGCAGCCCGGGCACAGCGTCCGACCATGGATCCAAGCGATGCCATGCTTTATTTAAATGATTTAGCTCTGTTTGAGTTAGTTCCTTTATATCGAACTCTCTCAGCACCTCTATCAGGTTCTCCATATGCAACACATCAAGCCTGACAAACTCTCTTTCACCTGTCCTTACCCTTTTCATCGCCGGTTGATACTTTGCCCGCCAAGAATCTGCAAATGACAACCAATCAATCTTATGTCCTTTATCTGAAAGCAACTCTTCAGCTTCGCGAGCTATACTATTGCGCCAGTCGACTACGGTTCCGAACACATCAAAAACCAGTGCCTTTATTTGATTAACTGCCATCCTATAGTCCTCCAAAAATATGCACAAAGCGCACTTTTTTATGCCCCCAACAGTATAACGTTCTAATTTTTTTGTTTTTTTTTTAAAATATTAACTTTGTAAGCTTTTTTTGTCACTGTTTGCTTGACCAAGAAGCAATGAGATGGAAGGGTACGCGCTAGCGAGGCGCTCTCAAACACAGCTAACCTGGAAAGCCGTGAATTGAGCACCACAGGTTATTGATTTGAAAGATTAAGTACAAGAGATTGAACACTATTTAGTCGTTTTGTTTATTCTATTCGCAGGGAACACATTGAGACTTGCCTCGTTAGATTAAGTTACTGGGATTGTAAAAATCCCTCCTCATATGGGTAAGGAGACAGTACATGAAAGGTTTAGCACACAAGCTCGGTGCTGCGGTGTTGGGGGCCACTTTTGTTTATGGCGCCACCTCCGTTGAAGCAGCCGCGCCAGAATACGGCGGAAATTTGAATATCGTTGTCGGCTCAAAAATTCCATCCTACGATGGACACATTGAGTCAACATTTGGAATGATCCATCCAATCCGACCATTTTACAGCCTCTTGATTAGGGAAAATCCAGACAATCCTGCCTCGCCAACAGATTTCGTTTGCGACCTCTGTGTTGGTGATGTTCCTAAAGGGACCGAGGGAGGCACCAAATTCACATTCAAAATCAGGAGCGGTGTGAAATTTCATGATGGAACACCTTTGACATCTGCTGATGTTAAAGCGACATTTGATAAGATCGTTAATCCACCGAAGGGCATTGCATCAAATCGCAAAGCCTATTTTAAAATGGTCGAATCCATTACTACGCCCGATTCTGAAACATTGGTATTCAAATTGAAGCATCCAAGCGGCACCTTCATACCTGCCGTTGCCATGCCCTTCAACTTTGTTTACTCCAAAAAAGATCTGGATGCGCATGGTTATACGTGGCATCAAAAGAATATAAATGGCTCCGGCGCGTTCAGCTTTGTCGAACATGTTCAGGGAAGCCATGTAAAAGGTAAAAAGAATCCGAATTATCATCACAAAGGCCGACCATATCTCGATAGCTATACAGCTCTTGCTGCGCCGAAAATGTCTGTGCGACTGCAGGCTATTCGAGGCGGGCGTGCTGATATAGAATTTCGCGGTTTCCCTCCTAAAGCACGAGACGATCTGGTTAAAGCACTAGGAGATAGAATTACAGTCCAAGAAAGCGATTGGAACTGCGTTCTACTGGCGACGCCTAACCACGAGGTTAAGCCTTTTGATGACCCTCGAGTTCGTAAGGCATTAACACTATCCATTGATCGCGTTTCGGGCTCGAAGTATTTGTCAAATATTGCTATTGTTAAGACGCCTGGCGGAATTGTTTTTCCAAAACATCCGATGGCAACACCAATGGCAGATCTTCAAGCCAATATTGCTGGCTACGGAAAAGATGTCGCGGCTTCGCGAGCTCAGGCTAAAAAACTTCTGAAAGAGGCCGGTCAAGCAGGGCTTAAATTCACCTTTCTTAACCGGGGAGTTGACCAGCCATATAAAATTGTTGGAACCTGGTTATTGGGGCAATGGAAGAAAGCTGGAATGAAAGTCGATCAAGTTGTTAAACCGACTACTCCATTCTACGCTTCTCTCCGCAAAAAAGGTGATTTCGATGTGTCAGTGGACTTCAACTGTCAGTCTATTGTTAATCCAATCGCTGACGTGTCAAAGTTTCTTCCGAGCGCCGGCAACAACTATGCAAACTTTGAAGACGCCGAATTAGAGAAAATCTATGATAGCCTCCTCAAGGCGGGGACTGCTGCTGAGCAAACACCCTTGTTACGTAAATACGAGAAGCGAGTTCTCAACGACCTGGCATCTCAAGCCATCACGCTATGGTGGTACAAAATCAATCCGCATCGATCCTATGTTAAAGGTTGGAAGATTGCGCCAAGCCACTATTTAAATCAGTCGCTTGACAATATTTGGATTGATTCAGCCGAAAAGAAAAAACAGGGCGTGAACTAAAAATTTCGCCAAACTATGGTAGCCGCTTCGGAAAACTCCGAAGCGGCTATTAACTGACGGACACAACCACAAGGGTTTGAATGTATACCTATATCGTAAAACGCATGCTGATGTTGTTCCCCACACTCTTCGGGGCAGCGGTAGTTGTATTTTTACTATTAAGGTTGATACCTGGCGACGTTTGTATGCTCAAATTTGGAGGAGAAGGCGGCTACGCTGATCCCGAGCAAATTAAACAGTGCCAAGAGTTACTCAAGATTTCTGATCCAAAAATTAAACAATTTTACGATTATATTGCGGGCTTTGTGAGATTTGATTTAGGAAAATCAATGTGGACACAACAGGATGTGACGCATGAGATTGCTATTCGTTTCCCTATGTCTCTTCAGATAGCTATTATGGCAACTTTTGTATCCGTTATAATTGCTATACCGCTGGGCATTATCTCGGCTGCAAAACAAAATACATTGATCGATTATTTCGTCAGAGCAATTAGCATTGCTGGTATCGCTATGCCATCTTTTTGGCTTGGCATAGTTATAATACTCGGCCTCCTGATTGCCACCCAAGCCTGGACTGGCGTTCCCTGGATGCCGCCAATCTTCTACAAACCTATTTGGGTAGATCCTGTTCATAATCTCTCCCAATTGATATGGCCGGCTCTCGCAACCGGATACAGGTATTCTTCAGTAGCTACTCGAATGACACGCTCAGCTATGTTGGACGTTCTCCGCGAAGACTATGTCCGCACAGCGCGAGCCAAAGGCTTGATAGAAAAGGTAATAATAAATAAACATGCTTTAAAGAATGCGATGCTGCCAGTAGTTACCGTGATTGGTATTGAGTTTGCCTTTCTCATGGGGGGGTTAGTTGTGACAGAACAGGTCTTTAATCTGAACGGGGTTGGGAAGTTATTCGTGGAATCTGTTACCCAGGCTGATTATACACTTACGCAATCACTGGTAATGCTCGTTGTTTTTATTTTTGTGATGGTTAACTTTGTAGTGGACCTAATGTACGCATGGCTAGATCCTAGAATCAGATATTCGTAGCGGGATTTGATTGATGGCAACAAGTAACGAAAATATTACTGGGGAATTTGTACTTCCTGAAAAAAAGACCGTTTGGGATGCCATTTTAAGAATGCTGCGGAAACAGCCTCTCGGGTCAGCCGGTGCTATCGTTATCATAATCATGGCGTTCGCAGCCATTTTCGCAGACTACGTTGCCCCCTTCGATCCCGAAATGGAAAACTTTGAGTTTATGCTGTCACCTCCTGGCACGTTGCACGAGGAATCCGGAAAAGTATTCTACTTTGGAACTGACTCCTTCGGTCGAGATCAATTATCGCGCATGATATACGGTGCACGTACAGCCCTATTAGTCGGTTTCACGGCCTCCTTTGTTGGAGCTTTTATTGGCCTTGTTTTAGGTGTGGGCAGCGCTTATTTTGGCGGTTATATAGATCTAATATTCCAGCGTGTCATGGATATATTTATGGCGTTTCCACTGGTAATAATGGCCTTAGCCATTGTCTCCATATTTGGAACAGGTGTCAGTATGGTAATAATAGCAATTACCATACCTTTTATCCCACGATGCGCAAGGGTTGTGCGGTCCAGTGCCCTGGCTTTGCGTGAACTACCATATATAGATGCGGCCCGTTCTGTTGGATATAGTCATGCACGAATTATTTTACGCCATATGGTACCAAATGTCATGGCACCGTTTCTTATTATGCTAACAGCATTTGTAGGCCAAGCTATCCTTACAGAAGCTTCACTCTCCTATCTTGGAATGGGTGTCCAGGAACCAACCGCTGCCTGGGGCCTAATGCTCCAAGGCGGAGCTGAGGAATACGCGGAAAGCGCCCCTTGGGTGCCCATATGGCCCGGTGTGGCTATAACATTAGCAGTTTTCGGCTTTAATCTCTTTGGAGATGCTGTTCGGGATGTTCTGGATCCCAAATTACGCTCGCAAACTTAGTCACTTGACCTCATCGACTTAGTTACATTCCAATGGAGAAATCGGGCCCGGGCAGACTATTTTGCGACGTATTAAGTTTGCTTCAACGACGTATTAAGCAGGAGTGTGAGGATATGAGATGACTAATATCGAATCAGGTCTCTCTGCTTGGAGGATGAAATCCAACCATAATAAAATGATGGAACTTCAGAGAACAACTCTGAAGGGGGGTGGTGCCCCCGTTTTATTGGAGTACTTCGGCAGCTCCGCTTTTAAGATTTCTTCACCCGCCGGCATCACTTTAATGATTGACCCATGGCGCAATCATCCCAGCCGACGATGGGACTGGTATTTTAATGACTTTCCTCTGACAAAGGTTGATATAGGTGTCTCGACTCATGCTCATTTTGATCACGATGCGCTTCATCTTTTAGATGCACACGTGCTTTTGGATCGACTTATAGGCGCTTACACTTTTGGCGATATAAAAATTACGGGAATTGCGGACAAACATGCAACGGACTCATCATCGGCTGTATACGATTTCAGACGAATCATAAAACAATTCGATAATATTGATATTACCCCACCAAATAACCCTCGGTCTTGGGACCATTGTCTATTATTAATCGAGACCGGTGGACTGCGAATTCTTGCGTGGGGAGATAATCGCCACAATCCACCTCAGGAAGTTTGGAATGCGCTGGGGAAAATCGACATCGTACTTCTACCTGTCGATCAATCGCAGCATGTTATGGGATATCACCACATCGAAGAAATAATCAGTCGATTAGCCCCATCCGTCATTATACCCCATCATTATTATATTTTTGACGTAACCGTCAGACAAAGCACTCTGCAACCCGCTGATGAATGGGTCCAACGGCAATCTAACGTTAATTTCATACAAAGTCCTGGCATCCGTTATCACAAATCCGACCTAATCAAGGTCAAAAAAAGAGTGGATTTCTTCGGCAATCATGTGGCATTCGATAGATCAGCTTGGCATGCAAACGCGCACTAGAAATTCTTCGCTAACACAAAATCAAACCACGCTGATTGACCCTTTAGCCCGTGGTCCAGCTTACTCGGTATAGGGTCTATTAAAAGTTTTTTCTGTCCTGGATACAGCATCAATGAGAGAAGGCCATCGCGGTTATTTTCAGGGTGATCCTTCAAGTAAAGTTGAGTAGTCAAAGCTTCTCGATTTTCCCTATAAATCTTGACGTGTATATGAGGCGGTCTCTTGTGATCGGCAACAGGCATAATCGTTAAAAAACCAAAATAGCCCTCCAAATCCGTCAAAGATGAGCCGAAACCCTGAAAGCGGGAATCAAACCTATCCCTATTGGGTGCTTTTGGGTGGTTATAGATGCCGTTATTGTCACACTGCCAAATTTCTATTTTAGCTCCAACGATAGGTCGGCCTTTTTGATCAAATATTTTTCCTTCCAATTTAAGAGGCATGCCTTCCGCTAACTCCTGTTTACCAATCTTCAATAAATTGGAATCTATCTCTTCTGGTTTTGTTTTGGGATAGTATGGGCCTTCAATTTGCGCCGGTGTCGCCCATTTGGACTGCGCGGAACATTTATCTGCAATCGAGCCCAAAATAAGCCCACTCCATATCATTAAACATAAACAGACGCCTGCCACTTTGCCCGTTGTCTTTAAAAACTGGTATACGGCCCGTACAGGGTTTTGAGCAACCCAATGGTACATATGACTAGCGCCCCATGATCCCTTACTTTTACGCGGCCATACCTTCATATGGCTTTACATAGTGCCCTTCATCAACGCTCACCAATTCAAACGGCTCTGGCTCGTATCCTATTGGCTTAAGTGGACTAGGTATTTCATCAGTCATCAAATTAAGTTCTTTGCTCCGCAGATTTGGGTCCGCAACTGGAACCGCAGACATTAATTTCTTCGTGTATGGATGTTGAGGGTTCTCGAAAACCTGCCCCCGCATTCCTACTTCCACTATCTCGCCAAGATACATGACTGCTACCCTATGGCTCACTCTCTCTACAACGGCCATATCATGACTGATGAAAAGATATGACAGGCCAAATTCTTCCTGTAGGCCCATCATGAGATTTATCACTTGAGCCTGTATAGAAACATCAAGTGCAGAAACCGCTTCATCTGCTATAATTAGCTGCGGTTCTAGCCCCAATGCTCGCGCTATACATAAGCGCTGACGCTGGCCACCTGAAAACTCGTGAGGATATCGTGCGGCATGTTCCGGTTCCAACCCCACTCTCTGCAACAAGTCAGCAACCCGGTCTCGCGCATCTTTCCCTTTTGCGATCCCATGTACCAAAATAGGTTCAGCAATAGCATCACCAACTGTCATCCGCGGATTAAGCGAAGCAAATGGATCCTGAAATATCATCTGCATTTGCCTACGATAGGGTCGCATTTGCTTAGGGCTTAAGCTTGTCAGTTCTTGTCCCGTAAATTTCACACTTCCACGCGTAGGTTCCTCGAGGCGAATTATACTGCGGCCAGTGGTAGATTTTCCACAACCACTCTCTCCTACTAGTGCAAGTGTCTCGCCTGGTAGGAGTGAAAAATCTATCCCCTCAACAGCGTGGATGCGGCCTGTCGCCGTACCAAAAATACCCTTTCTGATATCAAATCTTGTTGTAAGCCCTTTAACTTCGATTAGCGGTTCTTCCTCGCGGCGAACTGTATCCTTTATATCTAGCAGCTCCTGCGCTGACCCCTGATCTTTAACCTCATCACCCTCTGCTCGTTTAATGTCCACGTTTGCAAATTTTGCCGGCAGTATCCTCCCTGTCATGCTTCCCAGCCTAGGAACAGCCGATAACAACGCTTTAGTATAAGGATGTTGCGGATTATGAAAAATTTCAACGGCCGGCCCTTCTTCTACTTTTTCACCGCGGAGCATTACCACAACCCTATCTGCGACTTCTGCTACAACCGCCATATCGTGAGTGATAAACATCACTGACATTCCTATATCCTGTTGCAGCTTCTTTATAAGTCCCAGAATTTGAGCCTGAATGGTAACATCTAATGCCGTCGTAGGCTCATCAGCTATCAACAATGATGGCCTGCAACTTAATGCCATTGCAATCATTACACGTTGTCGCATGCCCCCCGAGAGTTGATGAGGATATTGTGTAAGCTGCTTCTCTGGCTCTGGAATACGAACCAAACGAAGCATCTCCAAAGCCATCTCCAAAGCTTCCTCCTGGGTCTTCCCCTGATGAAGGACAATAGCTTCCGCTATTTGCATGCCAACTGTAAAGACCGGATTAAGCGAGGTCATTGGCTCTTGAAAGATCATCGAAATATCGTTCCCGCGAATATTTCGCATAACATCCTGCCGTTCACTTGCCAGGTCGACGATATTTCCATCTTTTCTCTGAAAAGTGGCAGTGCCCGACATAATTTTACCGCCGGCATAATCGGTTAAACGCATCAATGACATAGCTGTGACCGATTTACCTGAACCAGATTCTCCAACTACTGCAAGAGTCTCACCCTTATCTATATGCCACGAAACCCCCTCGACAGCCTTTACAGTCTCGTCCTCCAACGGAAAGTAAACCCGCAGATTGTCAACCTCTATTAACCTATTGTTATCCATTCGGAGATACTCCCGTTGATACCTTATCCTTAATTATAATTTTGTGCCTACAAATGCTACGTTGTCGCAGAAAATAATAAAAATTCCAAGCCTTACTATAAAATGAACTACAATTTCTTTCCGTGTGGCCAAAGGGAACTTCAGACAATCTTTACCGACCAGGGTATTGGCCAAAAGAAATCCCCTAAAATTCTGCTAGTAGATAGCAATTGATTCTTTTTGCATAGGGACTTTTAACCCGCGTTTCCAATTAAGAAATCCATTGCTGCTTGCACCCCACCTTTTTTATGGGGCACATTCGCACACGACAGTCCCATCTCCACACCAGATAGCGTTCCAAGGAGCATCAAATCGCTAAAATCACCCAAATGCCCTATTCGAAATACCTTTCCTTTTATCCTACCAAGTCCCGCTCCCAATGACATGTTATACTTTTCCAATATTACTGCACGTAAATTATCAGCGTCGTGGTCATCAGGCAGCACAACTCCCGTTAGCACCGGGCTACACTCTTTCGGGTTCTTACATTGGATGTCCAAGCCCCAGGCCCTAACAGCCCGGCGTGTAGCTTCACCATATCGCTCATGACGTGCAATAACGTTCTCCAAGCCTTCCTCCAACAACATATCGCAGGCCTCAACCAATCCATAAAGTAAGTTTGTGGCAGGAGTATATGGAAAATTTCCAGTTGGGTTATTAGTTAGCTGTGCCGCCCAGTCCCAGTAAGAACGGTATAGTTTAGCAGACTTACTGGCTAAAACCGCCTTATCGCTAATAGCATTAAATCCCAAACCAGGCGGCAGCATAAGTCCTTTTTGAGAGCATGTTATCGTTACATCGACCCCCCATTCGTCATGCCTATAATCTGCAGATGCAAGTCCCGAAATAGTATCCACCAGAAAAAGCGCCGGATGTCTTGCCGTATCAATTGCTTTTCTAACGGCCGCAACATCTGATAACACTCCAGTCGATGTTTCATTGTGGACAATGCAAACCGCTTTTATTTCATGGTTAACATCTTTGAGCAGACGCTCTTCTATACTTTCGGAAGCGACACCATGCCGCCAATCACCTGTTATTACTTCAGGGTCAAGGCCAATTCGTGTTGCCAACTCAATCCATAAATTGGAAAATTGGCCAGTTTCGTACATTAAAACTTTGTCGCCTGGAGAAAGAGTATTAACAAGAGCCGCCTCCCATGCGCCTGTACCAGACGAAGGAAAGATGACAACTGGTTGCTTGGTTTTAAATATTGGTTTTATTTTTGATAACGCCTCTTGAGCCAGCGCCTGAAATGCTGGGCCTCTGTGATCAATAGTTGGCCGTTCAATAGCCCTTAAAATCCGCCCAGGAACATTACTCGGCCCTGGTATCTGCAAAAAGTGGGACCCAGCTTTATAATTCATTTTATGCTCCTATTTAATTTGGTTTAATTGGCATCAACGTATGTGCCAATCCTCGGGAAGTGGCCTCGCACCATTAAGCTCACCATAACCCGCCCCTGTGGTGCCCCCTGGGCTTTCCCCAAAATAGCGAGGATCTTGAGGCTCACTCGCGGGTTGATAACGAATATCGCAAGTTAGACGGATACGGCTATCCAATGCGTGGTTCTCCAATGCCCCATGCACGGTATACATTCCAAATATCAATACATCCCCAGGCCGAAAAGCTGCCGTTAATAGCCGAGCCTGTCTTTGCTCAGCAAAAACTACCGGATGCTCTTCAATAGAAGCTTTCTTTCCTTTATGCCTATCGACGTCAAAATCTTTAAACTCGTCTTTTATATCTTTAAACATATGGGAACCTTCAACAACAAACAGCGGTCCTTTTTCCAATGGAATATTGGTTAATGCTATCCAACAAGTTAAAACCTGTTTGGTCGCTCGGGTAAAAAACCCTGCATCACAGTGAAGGTGTGTAAACCTGCCACTTGGAACCGCTCGTAGGAACAAATAGTCAAATCCAACGGCGGGACTTCCAAAGATTTCCGAAATTGCGTCTTGCAAAACGTGGCCATTAGTTATCTTACGAAGAGCTTTTCCCCCGCTTACTGATTCCCAAAACTCTCCTCTATCCGGGTAAAGGGCGTCCCTTTTAGAACGGCCTGAAAAAATGCCGCTACTGTATGGCAACTCGAGTTCATCTACTTCCCCTAATCTATTGAACACCTCAGTTCTTGCTCGAGTAATATCCTCTTGATCGATCAACCCAGGGCAGAAAAGGTATCCATCTCTCTCGAGATAAAATTGTAGCTGCTGGTGTGAACTCCTAACCAAATCTGTTGCCGTTAATTCGCCTAAGAGATGTTCCGGCACAGAAACTCCATCAATAAACGCAGACGTTAACTTCCGAAAATCACCCATGTGCCATCTCCAATAGTTGTGCAACATGAAAGGGTCGACGACCAGCTCCATCATAAATTTGATGCCTGCAGCTCGTTCCGTCAGCGACAATGATGGTTTCTTTATCAGCTCCCCTTACCCTAGGGAGTAAATCCAGTTCTCCCATGTTCATCGACATTTCATAGTGCTCTGACTCGTAACCAAAGGCCCCTGCCATACCACAACAGCTGGAATTAATTAATTCTACCTCTAGCTCAGGAATTAGACCCAATATTTTATCCACATCTTCCATGCCGCCGAACGCTTTTTGGTGACAATGACCATGCACTAGAACATTCTTTGCGACTGGAACTAGTTCCAAG
The DNA here is from genome assembly GCA_964342575.1 of uncultured Nisaea sp. Lineage (GTDB taxonomy): Bacteria > Pseudomonadota > Alphaproteobacteria > Thalassobaculales > Thalassobaculaceae. Next base: position 23,741 of record CAYFGZ010000019.1, read on the forward strand.
TTAAGACGGTCCTCATTAATCTCTTGAATTAAAAACTCCTCAAACATCATACTACTTTCCGCCAAACGCTCAGCATCCGTGCCAAGATGAAGTGCCAAAGCCTCATCCCGTAGCGTATTCAAACACGAAGGTTCTAGCCCCACAATCTTCATCCCTTTTTCTATAAAAGGGATGAAGGCCTGCTGCATAGCTTTTAATTCTTCTCGCGCGGCCTCCACCATCCCCACTGATAAATATGATCGCCCGCAACATAGTGGGCGATCATTGTTACTCCCCGGCCCCACAAGATGAACGCGATAACCATTTGTCTCCAACACATTCAAAGCTGCACGCAAATTTTGTGGTTCAAAATAAGTATTAAAAGTGTCCATCAATAAAACAACATTCTTTTCCCTTGGTTGAACAGAAGCTTCGCATACCCGAAAAGGTCTTCGATTCCAAATTGGAAGTGGTCGTTTTCGAGAAAAACCAAACAATCTATCTGATAGCCATGGCATTAAAGGTAGTTGATCCCTTAGATTACTAATGAAATGAAACCGCGACGCTATTTCAACGTATTTTGGTAAAGAACCCACAATTCGGTCCCTTGCACTTAAACCATATTTTTGAATTCTGGCATATTTGCTCTCGATTTTCATTCTGGCCATATCAACGCCCGTTGGACATTCTCTTCTGCAGGCCTTGCAAGAAACGCAAAGGTCCATTGTTTCAACCATGTCTTTATTTGAGAGAGCATCCGGTCCCAACTGCCCCGATAACGCCAAACGCAGAGTGTTAGCACGACCCCTTGTGACATGCTTTTCATTTTTGGTTACGCGGTAGCTAGGGCACATCACATCACCAGAAAGGTTTCTGCACGCCCCATTATTGTTACACATCTCGACTGCACCTGATATACCCTGCCACTCCGACCAGTCCATCGCTGTCTTGAATTCTACGGTTTTATAATCCGGTTTATACCTAAACAATGATCTGTCATCCATCTTGGGCGGCTCGACTATACGGCCAGGATTCATAAGTCCTTTTGGATCAAAAGCTTTTTTTACTTCTCCAAACGCATCCACTAGCCGGTCGCCATACATTTCTCTATGGAATTCAGACCTAACTATACCATCCCCATGTTCACCCGAATGAGAACCCTTATATTCGCGAACCATGGCAAACGCTTCTTCCGCTATAGCCCGCATTTTTCGAATATCTCCACCCTTTTTCATATCCAAAATAGGCCTAACATGAAGACATCCGACGGATGCATGGGCGTACCATGTTCCATTTGTTCCATATTTCTTGAAAATTTGTGTAAGCCTATCAGTATATTCGGCCAAGTCTTGCAAGGGGACAGCACAGTCTTCAATAAATGAAACCGGCTTTCCCGCGGTTTTCATCGACATCATTATATTGAGACCTTGCTGTCGTACCGCCGTTATACGGGCTTGGAACGCCGGGTCAACAGCTTCGATAATCGCATTCGGATGTCCGAGGTCGGACATAAGGATTGCCAGTTCTTTCAACTTTTCCTTCAACGGCTCAATCATTTCGCCGGAAAACTCAACCAGCAATACCGCATCGGGCTCGCCCTTAACAAAGCTCTCTACTATAGGACGAAAAATTGGGATATCACGTGCCAAATCTATCATAGTGCGGTCAATTAATTCAACAGCAGATGGTTTAAGTCTAACAAGGTGCTGTGTGGCATCCATCGCAGAATAGAAAGTGGGAAATTGGCAAACACCCATCACACGATGTCTAGGGACATTTTGGAGCTTTAATTCGATTTTTTTAAAGGTAGAAAGAGTGCCCTCCGATCCTATCAATAACTTCGCCATATTATGTCCATTGGGATCCACTGTATCTAAATTATAACCACCAACTCGTCTCTTTAGTTTCGGAAAGTATGTTTCCAGTTGCGACTTCTCACGGGCAGCTATTTCCCTGACTAGATCTACCAATTCCACATACGGCTTCGGCGCGTTCAACTTCCCAAGATCCATCGGCGTATCAGAAAACCAAGCATGTTCGCCACTTGGCATAATTGCCTCTATTGAATGAACATTGTCTACCATAATCCCATATTGAATTGACCTTGCTCCACAGGAGTTGTTCGCGGTCATTCCACCAATTGTAGCCCGGGAAGCCGTTGATATATCGACGGGAAAAAATAGATCATACGACTTGAGGTAAGAATTCAAATGGTCAAGGACTACTCCAGGTTCTACCGTCACCTTTTTTTTTGATGGATCAAAATCTATTATTTGATTGAGATATTGTGAGCAGTCTATGACAATGGCTTCATTAACTGTCTGGCCACATTGACTTGTTCCAGCACCTCTCGGCAATAGAGGAATGTTAGCGTCTAAAGCTATCTCTACAGCAGTCACCAAGTCGTGCATTGTCTTTGGGATTACCACGCCGATCGGCGTAATTTGATAAATAGATGCATCAGTCGAATACCGACCTAGGGTAAATGCATCAAATAATACATCCCCCTCTATATTATGGATCAACCGGTCAGCAACCTTGCGGGTTAGGTGGGGAGAGATAGCTGTCGCCATGCAATAGCTCCAAGTTATCGATTTTTCCTAAAGTAACAGAAGATATACCAAAGAAGAGCCACTGACACCCCATCTTTCCACAAAATGCACCGCCATAATGTTTTTCTTCCAGATTGGTGCTAAATCGGGCAAGATGCTTCTTCGAATCGGGGAGTAGCTCAGTCTGGTTAGAGTACAGTGTTCGGAACGCTGGGGCCGGAGGTTCAAATCCTCTCTCCCCGACCATTTAAATGAACTATCAATAAAACACGGAATCGTTAAAAATGAGCAGTCTTCCCTCTTATGCATCTGTCGTGGTGGTAGGCGGCGGAGTTATGGGATGCTCCACCCTATATCATTTAGCAAAAAATGGTATAGGGGACGCTGTTCTTCTTGAACGAAATCAGCTTACTTCTGGCACAACATGGCATTCCGCAGCGCAAGTCCGTGCACTGCGCTCTACAAAAAACCTAACAGACCTTATCCGTTATTCTGTGCATCTTTATTCTCAGCTGGAGAAAGAGACTGGGCAACACACAGGGTGGATAAACAAAGGATCATTATCCATCGCAACGAATGAGGATCGTTTAACGCATATACTACGTCAGGAGGCGCTCGCACATTTGTTTGGTGTTCGGGCCCAGACTATAAACCCCAAAGAAGCAAAAGAACATTGGCCTCTAATGAATACTGAGGACGTTATAGGGGCTGTTTGGTCGCCAGACGACGGTCGCGTAAGTCCTTCGGACCTGTGCGCCGCGTTGATAAAGGGTGCCCGGTCCAGGGGTGCAAAAGTTTTCGAGAATACCAGTATAGTTGGGATCACCACCAAGGATAATAAAATTATCGGCGTGGAGACCTCAGGTGGATTTGTCCGCTGTGACGCCATTGCTCTATGCACCGGTCTATGGAGCAGAGAAATAGCATCGATGGCCGGGGTGGAGGCTCCAATTTGGCCATGCGAGCATTTTTATCTCCTTACAAAACCAATTGACGGCCTCGTGGGCAACCTACCAACTCTGTCAGACCATGATGGTCATCTTTATATCCGTGACGATAGTGGAGGCCTTTTGGTAGGCTGCTTCGAACCAATGGGAAAGCCAATTTCTCCACAACTCCTTGGAAAGGACTTTGCTTTCCAGCTGTTACCGGAAGACTGGGAGCACTTTGAACCCATGATGGTCAACGCACTACATCGCCTTCCCGCACTTGAAGTGGCCGAAGTACGAATGCTACTTAATGGACCGGAAAGTTTTACTCCGGATGGATCATTTTTGCTTGGCGAAGCCGCAGAAACTAGGGGTTTATTTTTGGGTTGTGGCATGAATTCCGTGGGAGTTGCAACAGGTGGGGGGGCCGGTATGGCCCTTGCACATTGCATTCAGCATGGACATCCACCTTCTGATTTGCTGGAAGTGGACCCAAAGAGATTTTCGCCTATTTTTAATTCTGTCCAAGCTCTTACACAGAGAGCACCCGAAGTTTTGGGAAAACATTATGAAATCACCTACCCGGGTCGCCAGTGGACAAGCGCTCGGAATCTGAGAAAGACTCCGTTGCATGCACGCTGGGAAGCCGAAAATGCTTGTTTTGATCAGTTCTACCACTGGGAACGACCTCTTTACTTTAATAAACTCGAACCATCGTATTTGACATTTTCCAAACCTCCCTGGACTGAAATTGTCGAAAAAGAAGTGCTTTGCGCCACGAACCATGCTGCTGTTTTTGATCAATCAACCTTTGGTAAAATCGAAGTTACCGGGATAGATGCGTGCCAATTTCTCAATAGACTCTGCACTAATCAGATCGATAAGCCATTAGGCAGTGTAATCTATACATCTATGCTGAATACAAGTGGCGGTGTGGAAAGTGATTTAACAGTATTACGTATTAACGAAGAACAGTTCCGGCTCTACGTGGGAACTACATCTATCAAAAAAGACTTCTCTTGGTTGAGCAAACATCTCGATTTTAACGAAGATGTAAAACTAAAAGACTGCTCTGAAGATTATGCAGTACTTGGGTTGATGGGGCCAAAATCCGGCGAAATAGCTACTGCTATCGGTGCTGGCGAGATTAACAATTTGAAATATTTTCAATCCAGCCAAGCAAAAATCAGGAATCATTTAGTACGAGCGGCTAGACTTTCTTATGTCGGAGAACCGGGTTGGGAAATCACCTGCGAAAATCGAAATGTTTTGGAAATTTACGATGCTCTAAAAGATTGTGGTGCCCAGCCGGCAGGCTTTTACGCCCAAAGCTCTATGCGTATCGAAAAAAGGTTCTTAGCCTACGGCCATGAGCTCGACACCGACATCTCACCGCTTGAAGCCGGTCTTGACTTTACTATTGACTGGAGTAAGGAGTTTATCGGAAAGTCTGCCCTTATCATCAAAAAGAGACGAGGAGTGTCCAATCGATTAGTTTCGGTGCTTTTTCAGGACCCATCTGCGGTTCCGTTGGGTAATGAGCCCGTTTTGTTCGATGGGAAGATAGTGGGAAAAACCACCTCTGCAGCCTTTGGGTTCCGGGTCGGTGCACCGATCGCAATTGCCAATATTGCGGCAGAACGTGCTCGAATTGAAGGGACGCAAATTTCTGTCAATATCGCTGGCAACCTTTTTCTAGGAACTGTTTCTGTAGTCGCACTTCACGACCCATCTGGAACTCGATTGCGAAAAAAGACCTTATAGTAAAAGTTGTTTATGTCATTTTCCAAAACGAAAACTAAACCATTTCAAAAAAAAATTAAACTAGCAGTTAGTTTGTTCTGGAATATAGCGATGGTTCATATTCTATTTCTTTCAGTAAACTCATCAGTCTTTTGCCGTATTCAATGTAGATCGCATAACTTGCATCAGCTGTCGATTCAACGGCATGTGGGTCATGAAAAACCGATGCCATGTGCGGCTCGATAGATATTCCTCCCTGATAATTTGAATCCTTTAGCATTTTTAAAATTTTAGGGATCTCTGCATGTCCTTCCCCCGGATAGAGAAAACGCTCGCGCTGCCCTTCTAGAGTAGCATCTTTTATATGAATGTACGCTACATGCTCCCTAACTTGCTTGAAAAACTCTATAGAATCCTGGCTGCTTCCATCTGGTTTTGCAAAGTCTCTAGATACGATCGGGTTTCCTGTGTCGAACACCAACTTTAATCCGGGAACGTTATCGATTAATTCAAGACTGTGAAGCCAACTCATTCCCCCGTAATTCATGCAGTTTTCATGAACAGGAATAATCCCAGCATCCCCGAAGCGAGCGCAAATTTCTCGTAATCTCCTAAATCGCTCCTTCTTATATTGCTCTTCACCCACGCACCTAGCGAAACTCATGATACGTACTAGCTCCGTATCTAATGTCTGCATGCGAGGAATCGTCCGTTCTACTTCCGCTATCGTAATTTCGAAGGGATCAGATATTTGCTTTGACCAATTCGCTATGGCCGAACCAAAACAATTAACCTTAATTTCCGCCTCGTCCAAAAATTCACAAACGATCCTAAAGTCCTCGTCACTAATATCATGGATATTGGAGCCTCCGATATTTCTTGCTTCTATTGCATTCCATCCTAGTTCATTTGTAGCTTTAATTTGCCATCGGACATCCTGTGATGCCTCGTCTGCAAAACCTGTTAAATACATTTTTTATACAACCTCCACTTTTTTTCCCCCGAGTAGCGCCGACTCGTAAATGGCACATATTAAAGCGACAGAACGTCTCGCTTCCCACCCGCTGATGCTTGGCGATCGACCCTCTTTTAATGCTTGCAAAATATCTCCGTAATTACGCGCATGCCATCGAAAGTCAATTGCCAATGGGTCTGCTGCACCAGCACCTATCCCATCAGTTTTAATTGAATATATTTTTCGAATCATGTTATCAGCGCTGGTCTCATCTTTGAACTCCCAAACTCTAAACCGATCATCGGCCATAAAAACAGAGCCATGAGAACCTGTGATATGAATTTCGGCTGGATGCCCATTCTGCGACCAGCTACCAGTCGAACCTTGGATAACCCCCAGCGCACCGGTTTCGAATTCTAGTATTGCAACAGCTGTATCTTCCACTTCTATTTTGGAGTGAGCGAGAAGCCGCGTTTTGGCCCTGACCGTCTTGACCGGGCCCATCAGATGCAACAGCAGGTCGATGGTGTGTATAGACTGATTCATCAGCGCACCCCCTCCATCGAGCTCCCACGTCCCACGCCAATCTGCACTGTCATAATATTTCTGGTCGCGCCACCATTTAATGTATGAATCGGCCATAGTAATGGTACCAAACCTGCCTTGGATGATAGCTTTTTTCAATTCCTGAGTGGAACCATTAAATCTCCTTGGAAAAATTCCAGAAAGCATTACTCCCGAAACTTCACAAGCTCGAATTATTTTGTCGATCCGTTCAGGTGAGATTTCCAATGGTTTTTCGCAGACTATGTGTTTCCCAGCTTTCGCTGAAGCTAAACAGGGTTCTAAATGGGCTCCACTCGGGGTGCATATACTGACCGCTTGTAAATTTTGATGTGCGAGAAACTTTGAAAAGTTCGTATAAGGCTCCCCGCCAAATTCAGCACAAAACTCCTCCGCTTTGTTTTTGCTTCTCGAAAAAACCGCTGATAACTGAAGACCTTCTGTAGCATTTATAGCTTGGGCATGAAATCGCGCGATCATCCCTAATCCGATGATCCCAAAATTATATGTCATATAGGCCCTTCTTCGTTTTGGTTATATGTTATCAGATGTGGGCTAAGAATACAGTGCCTACTTGTCAAATATGCCCTCGACGCAGGTACACTTTTTCATTTAACCTGACTATTGATTTGTTACATCCACGAAATTTAAGTTAATCTAATCGACTATTTATTGTCAAAGTCACGAAATCCTCTTTTTTCAGGGAGAATAAGCCATGGATAGGTTAGGCGGAAAAGTAGCCTTAATAAGTGGTGGCGCAAGAGGTCAAGGCGCCGCGGAAGCAAAGAAATTTGTCGAAGAAGGAGCTAAGGTTGTCTTCGGTGATATTTTAGATGATTCAGGATTTGCTGTGGAAGCCGAGATTAATAAACATAGCGACCACGCGACTTATGTGCACCTCGATGTAACCAAAGAAGCAGATTGGATAAATGCTATAAACGTCACAAACGAAAAATATGGAAAGCTCGATATTCTAGTGAACAACGCAGCTATCGTTATAAATCGAGTGCCGATCGAGGAACGTACAATTGAAGAATGGGATAAAGTTCAAGCAGTTAATTCCAGGGGCGTTTTCCTGGGAGCAAAGCATTCTATTCCCGCCATGCGAAAATCTGGGGGAGGATCGATAATTAATATTTGTTCGGTGGCGGGATATGGCCAATCCACTACCCAAGAACCCGCTTATGCTGCCAGCAAGGGAGCCGTTAGAATATTTAGTAAAGTTATCGCTGCACAGCATGCTAAAGAGAACATTAGAAGTAATGCCATCTTTCCTGGACCGATAAATACGGAAATGGTTCACGAAGCAATGTCCGATCCCAGCGTTTTATCGGAACGGCTTACACGGGTCCCACTTGGAAGACTGGGCGTGATTGAAGAAATTGTTGCAGGAGTCGTTTTTTTGGCATCAGATGAATCTTCATACATGACTGGTGGAGAGATGGTTATCGATGGCGGCGCCACATCTATGTAGGTATTTGGTTGTTTTACGGAGTATATCCATAAAACTTCTCCATAAAGTCACGAGAAAATTTTTCTGATTGAAAATCATCTAACAATGACTCTCTTTGACGTTCGCTCGCTAGGCCATACCCCCCGGCCCCCGGTGTCTCTATGCAAACGGCTACTGACGGCTCTACATCCAAGGATGCCGGTTTTATGGCTAACTCGGTCCGGGACCCATCGTCATGAATTAGTGAAATAGAGCCGGTTCCACCACTCTCGCCACCAAATAGGCCCCATGGCGGCGTAACAGCCCTCTCGCCTTGGCCAGAGAAAGTGAGAGTATGGTCTATACCTCGATAGACTCGGCGAAGTCCGAGACCTCCCCGCCACTTTCCCGCGCCCCCAGAATTTTCGACAAGCTCGTAGCATTCCACTAACAACGGATATTCATTTTCTAACGCTTCAACAGGAAGGTTGGACGTATTAGTGACATGGACCTGAATACCATCTGATCCGTCTTTGTATGATCGACCCCCAGCACCTCCGCCAATCGTTTCCATATAAAGGTAGTATCTTCCATCGGAGCCTGTTCCCGAGAAGGTCGCTACGCCATTTGCACCATTACAAGCCGCTATGACACGATCGGGAACTGCCTCAGATAGAGCACCCAAAATTACGTCTATTATACGCTGACATGTCTGGGCTCTTGCAGCCGTGGCGGCTGGAAAGGAAGCGTTCACTACACTTGATTCTGGAGCTCTAATATGCACTGGCTCCAACATCCCATGGTTGGTGGGACCATCAGGATCAATTAGCACTTTTAGCGCAAACAAAACGCTTGCTTGCAAACCAGCAAAGCTATTATTCATGTTACCCTTGACCTGTGGACCAGAGCCATCAAAGTCCAGCCATATTTCCTCTGCTTCCTTTTTTATATGCACCATTATGGGAATATCCTTAGTTCCCATGCCATCATCGTCTAGAACATCTTTAAACTGATAGGCTCCGTCTGGTAATTCTGCAATCGCACTTCGCATTCTCCGGGTCACCGCATCAATGATCGCCGAACACCCAACAGCAATTTGATCCTTCGACCATCTTTTAAAGAGTTCCATTAAACGCCGCGATCCGAGACGATTAGCCGCTATCTGGGCCATATAATCTCCCCGGCGTTCCGTTGGAACCCGAACATTCAATAAAACTAAATCAAGGACATCTGAGATTATTTCATTGTTTTGGACAATTCTTATTGGAGGGATCCTAAGACCTTCTTGATAAATCTCCGTCATTCCACCTGCCATAGACCCAGGAGCCATTCCGCCAATATCAGAATGATGAGCTATATTAGAAATGAACAAAACCAATTCGTTATCTCTAAATATGGGAGCGAGAATTGCTACATCAGGAAGGTGAGACCCACGCCCCACGAATGGATCGTTCGATAAAAACATGTCGCCTGGATGGATATTTTCCACGCCATATCGATCTAGAACTACCTCAACCAAACCAAGCATTGATGCTAGGTGAAGCGGCAGACTCTCACCCTGAACCACCACCCGGCCATCCACATCAAAAACGGCAGCACTATGGTCATGTCGCTCCTTAATATTAGTCGAGTAAGCACTTTTCATTATAGCCAAGAACATTTCGTCACAGATACTCGTCAAGCCGTTCCGCAATAATTCCACCTCAATGGGAGATAATTTTGTCACGATTAAGTCCCTCCTTCCCCAAGCGTCACTATCAAATTACCCCAGATGTCAACCAGAGCCCTATCCCTGGGAAATACAAGCAACACACTATCCATCTGCTCTATAATAGCTGGCCCCTTGAGTGACTGCCCAGGGGCTAGGTCGTCGCGATGATAAATCGGAGTTTCGATCCACACACTTTGGCCATATGACACCTTTCTTCTGGAAATCGGCTTAGCTTCTCCCATGAGCCCCAATCTTGGTATGGGTGGTTTTTCCAATACCCCAATTAGTTTGACACGTATACTTACCAATTCAGCCGGCTCATTGGGTTGACAGTATCCGTAAGCCACCTCGTGTGCCTTATCAAATGCCGATCTCAACTTTTTGATGTTAGTTTGATCAAACTGTTCAAAATTAAAAGGTATAGAAAGCTCAAAATTTTGTCCCTCATAACGAAGGTCGGCGGCCCAAGACGTCCTCCTATTCGCCTGCTCTATTACCTCACTGCTGAACCAATCTTCCGCACGCTCATTCAGGTTGAGCCGTGCTTCCTCCAGAGAACCGCCTATATTGGCATCAAATGGTGCAAGTGCCGGCTGAACAAAATCCGCTATTAAATCAGAGCCTAAAAGCCCTTCCGCACATAAAATACCCGGATTTGGGGGTATAAAAACTCGTTTAACTCCCAGTTCCCGGGCGACTTCCATAGCATGGAGCGGACCAGCTCCACCGTAGGCGAACAACGTAAACTCGGAAGGGTCATGACCACGTTCCACAGAAATAGCACGTATTGCCTTTACTATGACGGCCGAGGCTACCTGCACAATTCCAAGGGCGGTGTCGTCCCTTTTCATCCCTAACTCCTGCGCTAACGTGTCAATAGCATTTTCTGCCAAGTCGCTACGGATTCCCATCCTACCGTCCAGTAACGCGGTGTTAGATAGGCGTCCCAGAACAACGTTTGCATCCGTCACCGTTGCCATTTCTCCACCTTTACCATAACAAGCCGGACCAGGCCGCGCCCCAGCACTTTCTGGTCCCACTTTTAGTAAACCATCTCTATCTATCCAAGCAATAGAACCGCCTCCAGCCCCTACTGCGTTAACATCCAATGCTGGCAGCCTTAAAGGAAACCCAGCTAAACGTCGGCTATGCACGATTGCCGCCTCTCCGGCCGCTAGCAGTGAAACGTCGGCGCTTGTACCCCCGATATCAAGAGTTATTATGTTTTGTTCCGAAGCTGCCATGGCTCTGTGAGCAGCTCCAAGAACACCCGCTGCCGGCCCAGATAACGCGGAGCGGATAGGATATTGACGGGAATAACTGGCCGACATTAGTCCGCCCCCACTTTGACTAACCATTGGTTCCACCGGCAAGCCCAATCGCTTCACGTCTTTCATTAATCGGTCAAGATAGGCACTCATAACCGTTAACAGGGCTGCATTTAATACCGTAGTAGAAAAACGCTCATATTCTCGAAATTCTGGATAAACCATCGACGAGGTCATAATAGATACTTTGTCGCCTATGAAATCCCGAAGTATATTAGCTGCTCTTTCTTCATGGGCTGGAAAGGCATGAGAATGCAAAAAGCAAACAGCTACACAATCGATATTCTCGGAGATAATGTTCTCAGCAATGGTTTTAACCTCTGCTTCATTCAAAGGCACATGCACTTTACCATCCGCGCGCATCCGTTCGGACACCTCGAACCTAAGCCACCGGGGAACCAGAGGTCTTGGAAAATCTTGGTGCATATCATATACTTTCGGCCGGGTTTGCCTACCTATTTCCAAAAGATCACGAAATCCCCTGCTAGTAATGATGGCTACTCTTCCAACTTTTCGTTGTATTAGTGCATTGGTTCCAACCGTCGTTCCATGGGCGAATCGTAAAACAGATCCCGGGCGTATTTTGTTGGCATCTAATAAATATTCAAGCCCATCTACAATTGCTTTATCCGGCTGATCAGGTGTGGAAGGTAATTTGTAAAAAAGCTGCGCACCTTCAGCGGGAAAACTCACCGCAAAGTCGGTAAATGTGCCACCTACGTCTACACCAATATGAACCGACATGAATACTCCCCGTAAAACCCATAAATTAAAGATTGTTTATTTGTTTAATCCATATCTTAATACCGTTTCAATCTTTTTACTGCGTTACCGTAAATTGAAATAACCCTCGAGTAACTTAAATATATGTGGAATAGAAGAAAATACCTAGATTATGAAGAACCTACTTGATCCAGAACTAGCTCTAATGAAGAAAAATTTCTCAACTGGAAAAAAGTACCTGTAATTGATTTAGAAAATTATTGCACAATAAAGACCCAGACTTAATAGACAACCTTGCAGTCCAAATTGGTTCAACTTGCGACACGTGAGGTTTTTTTCAAATAATAAACCACGGAATTTCAAATTTTCAGCTAAAATCCGTCTGGGATAGCACAATAAAGTTCTTTGCTTTACCAAAAGCACGCAAATGAGCTCTATCTCTATCTAACGAAAATCCCTGGGGATTTTTTATCACGAGCTGACAAAAAACAAACGAGATAAAAAAGAAATTTTCGACGTGGGGCCTTTTTATCCAGGTTATTCGACTAAATCTTCGAGCCCCTTCTCAGGCAGCACCCCATCGCCTTTATCTCAGCCTGAATTTGAATAAAGAATGCTTGAACATTTTATAGCATGCGAACGACTATCACTTACTATGTTGCAAGCCATCTGCGTTAGTCTTGGACTAGGGAGGGACCATCTAAGAGACTGCTTCAAGCTCAATCACACCAGTTATCTTCGGCTGAATTATTATCCAGTAAGAGACTCATTCGTCGGCTCTAAGACTAACGTGCACAGTAAAGCCGGGATGGGCGGACACCATCATACTGATGCTGGCGCACTAACCATTCTCTATCAGGACCAAATAGGCGGCCTCCAAGTTTTAAAAGACAACCACTGGTACCCCGTCGACTTATAAAGGGTGCTTGTGTTATAAATATTGGCGATATGATGCAAGTTTGGTCGAACGAAATCTACAAAGCTGCCGTGTATCGTGTTGTAGCAATGGAAGAAATCGACCGCTATTCATTACCTTTCTTTTTAATCCATCATATCAAACGACGGTAAGGCCAATTTGCGTTAAGGATGAACAACGTGTCTACCACAGTATTAACTGGGGTGAGTTCAGACGAAAAAGGGCAGATGGAGATTTTGCTAACCTAGGTAAGGAGATACAAATAACAGACCACCGGATAATCCCACCGTTTTCTTAGGGTCAAAGTCATCTATCACGATCAATTGCTTTCAGACGACCTATAGTTTCAAAACTTGGCAAAAACCATATTACTTCACACGGGGTATCTCGCAATTAATTGCTTTGCTATTATTAACTTCTGGAGCTCATTCGTACCTTCCCCGATAGCCAAGAGAGGAGCGTCTCTATAATACCGCTCTATATCAAACTCTTTAGAGTAGCCGTAAGCCCCATGGAGTCGCATGGCTTCCAAACTATTGAATAGCGCAGCTTCGCTAGCGGCCAACTTAGCCATTCCAGCTTCCATATCACACCGTTCACCTCTGTCATAAGCCTGCGCCGCTTGCTCGGTTAATAATCTTGCAGATTCTACTTGAGTTGCCATGTCGGCCAATTTTATCTGTATTGATTGATGCTCCAAAATTGGTTTTCCAAAAGTCTTGCGGAGTTGCGAATACTCTACAGATTTGAGTAGACATGCTTTGGCGATCCCTACACCTCTTGCTGCTACATTAATTCTCCCCAACTCCAAACCGCTAAGAATCTGCTGAAGCCCTCTTCCTTCCACTCCACCAATCAAATTTTCGCCCGGGACAAAAAGGTCTTCCATAACAAATTCGCCAGAATCTATCCCTTTATACCCAAGCTTTTTCATTCGTTTTTCTACTTTGAAGTCGGCGCTTTTTTCTACCAGAAAAAGGCTCATACCTTTATGCCGCGGTTCAGCTTCTGGATTAGTTTTTGCCAAAATCGCTAGTATACCGCCTTCCACAGCATTACTTATCCATGTTTTTGCGCCATTAAGAGCGTAACCATTCCCCGATTTGTCAGCCCGAGTACGAATACCTTGAAGATCCGTGCCAGCATCCGGCTCTGTCAACGCTATTCCACCTCGGAGCTCACCCGACGCAAAACGTGGCAACCACTTTGCTTTCTGCTCGTCGGTGCCTGCTCTCTCGACCGCTGCAGCCATAATTAGATGTGAATTGAAAATACCTGAAACTGACATCCAAACTGTGGAAACTCTTTCGACAATCTTCGCATACGTAGAAACGGACAGTCCAAGCCCGCCATACTCACTACCTATTGTTGCTCCAAATAAACCCATATCAACCATCTTATCCACTATTTCTTGAGGATAGATGTCATCAGCCTCCAGACTATGAGCGTGAGGAGCAACATCTCTTTCGAGAAATCGGTCTACGCTTTCCAAAACTAAACGCTCCTGTTCTTCGCGCTCTAATACTGTGAGGTCTTCCGCAACAGCCATCTCATTATTCTCTCTAAAGTTTAATGCACTAGCATTCAGATGTTATTACCCTTAATTATCGATCCCGTGTCCCCGTTTTGCAACCAATATTGATCGATCAAAAGTCATAAAAACTGTTCCATCTTCCTTAATTCCTTTGGTGTGAACAAAAACAATGCCCTGTGTGGGGCGTGAGTTAGACTCACGCTTATCCAGTACTTCCGATTCCGCATAAATCGTGTCCCCCACAAAAACTGGCGCCGGCAACTTAATATCCGTCCAACCTAGATTGGCTATAGCTTTTTGACTGATGTCACTAACGCTCATACCGGCCACGATCGATAAAGTAAGGCATGAATTGACCAAGATGCGCCCGAATTCGCTGTTTTTTGCATAGACCTCGTCGAAATGCAGGGGGTGAGTATTCATCGTCAACAGTGTAAACCAGGAATTGTCAGCCTCATTTATAGTGCGTCCCGGCCGATGCTCATAAATAGCGCCTATCTCAAAATCCTCATAACTGCGCCCAATATCTTCGCGAAAACGTTTTTGTTTTCCAGTTTTTGTTATAGCTGAACTAGCATAGGACATCATTATATTCCTAATCTTCGCCCGCCATCCGCAGATCACTCGGCTGTGTTCTGGTCAAATCGAGCATCCGCGCGACGGACTTTTCTTTCTCAAACTCCAAAAGCACAGAAACTAGGTTGTCACATTGCTCTTTATCTATGTATGGAGAAACCAGATCATCAAATTTTGATCGAGCTTCTGCTCCTGTCATAAAGTTGCCTGGCTCTCCC
>CAYFGZ010000020.1:0-38694 GCA_964342575.1 uncultured Nisaea sp.
CTAAAACCTTTATATCGGGGCCGCTTCTAGCGGCCCCATTTTTTAATGGTGAATTGCTATTGACAAATTTAATGGAAAAAGTTGTTGCTGCTGTAAAGAAGACTTCAGACAAGGTTATTTTACCGCGTTTTAAAGCGCTAAACGCCGCAGACATAGAAGAAAAAAGTGGTCCAGGCGATCTGGTAACTATTGCAGATATTGAAGCAGAAGAGGAGCTTTCCAAGGCTTTAAAACAATTAGTGGATAGTTCAGTTGTTGTGGGAGAGGAATCTACGGCCAAAAATCCCGATATTATCAATCTTTTATCCGGTGAATCTCCTGTTTGGGTAATTGATCCGATCGACGGAACTAAAAACTTTACGAAAGGTAGTAATCTTTTTTGTACCATGGTGTGTCTCATGAAGCGAAATAGTCCCGTATTAGCGCTTATTTTCGACCCGTTTAAGGATAAGTATATAGCAGCGGAAAAAGGGGGGGGCGCATGGTTACACAATATAAAAAAGAAAAGTTCAGAGAAATTGAAAGTTGTGGAGCCTACCACGCTGGAAAATATGATGGGTTATCTTAGCCTAGGTGGTTTTCGGGACAGGGAGACAAGAGATAAAATGAGGTTGCTAGCTGGCGATATTTTTAAAAATTATGACAATCTGGGTTGCTCGGGGCACGAGTACATTAATCTGGTGACAGGTGAAAAGCATTTCGCGATAAATTACAGAACTTACCCTTGGGATCATTTGCCTGGTTGCCTAATACATTCGGAGGCGGGGGGTTATCAAACTAGGTTTGACGGTAATAACTGTTCATCGTTGGAGCTAACTGCGGGCCTCATCGTCGCGCCTAACAAAGCAGCATGTCATGAGATAAGGGAGAATTTTCTCCTCAGCTATCTTTAATAATATCTTATAAATCTAGCATCAAATTCATTGATTGTATCGCTGCGCGTGACGCTCCTTTTCCTAAATTATCCAACGTGGCGGTTAAAAGGCATTGGGTTTCTTCCTTATTAGCGAACACATTTATTTCTAACATGTTTGTGTGATTTAGTTTTTCTGGGTCCAGTTCTAACGGCGACTGCGTCGTTTCATCAAATGGGCTAACATTAATCAATTCACTGTTTTCATAATGTTTTAACAATATATCGTGGATCCTCCTCGGGCTAATGACTGTGTTTAGGCTCTCCCGTAAACAAAGTGGAACTTGCACTATCATTCCCTGCATATATCTCGCGACTGAAGGAGTAAAAAATGGGGGGTTATCCAATCCTATATAGTATTGCATTTCCGGAAGATGTTTGTGTGAAAGGGAAGTACCATAGATGTAAAATGCGGGAGCTTTATTTCTTTCCGATTCAAACCTTTTAATGAGTGATTTTCCACCACCCGAATACCCAGAGACAGCATTTACAACTAG
This sequence comes from uncultured Nisaea sp., assembly GCA_964342575.1. GTDB lineage: Bacteria > Pseudomonadota > Alphaproteobacteria > Thalassobaculales > Thalassobaculaceae. The sequence continues at coordinate 1,411 of CAYFGZ010000020.1, forward strand.
GGGGTATGAGCAGGACAAGATTGAAGCCTCGATAAGGGGACGTGCAAGAGCAATCGCTCCCGTAGGATAACACCCGGGGTTTGCAACTCTTTTGGCAGTTTGAACTAACTCCGTCTGTCCATTTGTCATTTCTGGAAAGCCGTACACCCAATCAGGTGAAATTCTATGAGCTGTCGAAGTATCAATAACTTTCACATCGGTATTTTTTATCATACTAACGGCATTTCGAGCAGCGTCGTCCGGTAAGCACAAGATGGCTAGATTACAAGAATTTAAGGCCTCTTTTCTTATTACCTCATTTTTCCTCTCGGCATCCGTAAGACTGATGAACGATAGATCGGAGCGCTCGGACAATAGATCTCGTATCAATAATCCAGTTGTCCCAGCCTCACCATCGATAAATATGCATGCACACATCAGCTTTCTCTTTTTTCTGAAGTATTTTTGGCTATAAAGAATCAAAAATACACTAGTAAAGTTTATGAGTTTATTCCTTTGACCGTTTCCATCTATCCTCTAGGTCAGAAAGTTTTGCATCTTCAGGTTTTATGTGTAATTCATCCATCAATAATTTTTCCACTAATTTAAAACGCTTAGAAAATTTTCTATTCGCCTTATAAAGGGCCGTTTCGGGATCAATTTTTAAGTGCCGAGCGATATTGACGCAAGTAAATAAAATATCACCTAATTCTTCTTCTAAACGAGCCGCTCGTGAACTATCGTTAATATCTAGAGCCTCTTTTAATTCTAATATTTCTTCCTCTAATTTATCTAAAACCGTTCCTAACTCGTTCCAATCAAATCCTACCCTGGCAGCTCTTTTTTGAAGTTTTTCAGCCCTAAGAAGAGCCGGGTAGGCTGCACTTACTCCGTCTATTGCACTTACTGAATTTGAACCTGTCGGCTCTTTTAATTCCCGTTCTTTTGCTTTTATCTCTTCCCAGGAGTTCAATTGATCGACGACGGTTGAGATTTGTTTATTTCCAAAAACATGAGGATGCCTATCAATCATCTTCTTACTAACGCTTTCAACTACTTGATCGAAGGTAAAAAGATTGGCTTCACTAGCAATCTGAGAATGAAATACAACTTGGAGCAATAAGTCACCCAACTCATCTCTCAGATTGTCATAATCACCGTTAGATATTGCTTCACGAACCTCATAGGCCTCTTCAAGTGTATATGGCGCGATTGTTTCAAATGTTTGCACGACATCCCAAGGGCAACCAGTCTCAGGATTACGGAGTTTGGACATTATCTCTAGTAATTTATCTATACGCATTATCAAACACACCCACACTTAAAAGTCGTATAATATATATTATGGGAAATAGTTTGCAACGCTCCCTTATTTAAGTTCAATTCTGGCTGCTGGGCAATTCCCATTCTTATCAACAATGGCCACAAACTCAGTCCGCAAACTAGAGTCATTAAAATTTTTGCTAAACCGAATAATTTGATCATCCGTCCGAAGCAACACTTTGTGTTTAACGCAAAGACTGCGTAATTCCTTCAGAAAATACTTTGCATCTTCGCGGCACAAAACATTTTTTGCATGATCCTTAGCTATTTGTTCTAAAAATTCTTTTTCCATCGCCACTCCCTCCAGTATCAGCTCACAACTCTATAACAAGGCCATCATATGCAGGCTCCACACCCCCCGGTAATATTCGAACCAATTGATCGTAGTCTAGATCGTTGGTCATGTGTGTAAAAAACGATCTTTTAGGTTTAACCACCTCAATCCACTCCAACGTTCTGGAAATATGAGAATGCGCCATCGACTTGCCTGAGCGAAGGCAATCAACAATCCAAACATCAATTCCCTTCAAGCGAGCAAGATCTTTACTTTTCATATAGGCTACATCTGTCGAATAAGCTACACGGGAATCGAATAAGAATCCGAGACTTGAGCCACTTACACCATGATCCTGAGGGATTGGTTGAATAATTAGTTCACCAAGTTTGAATTCAGATTCAGATATACGATTAGCTATTAGTGGAACTTGGAAATAAGGTGGGCTCTCGGGTGCCTTCTTAAACATATAGTCAAACCTCGACTCCAATAATCTTAGAGTGCTTTCATCGCCAAAAACGTTAATAGGCTCCCTCATTCTCCAAAACATTGGCCGCAAATCATCTAAACCATGTGTATGATCCGCATGTCCATGCGTAAACAATACAGCGTCTATTCGTTGGACGTCAGCATCAAGCAATTGCTCTCTAAGATCAGGAGAAGTGTCCACGAGCAGAACAAATTTATCGACTTCTATGAGAATAGAGCATCGTCGGCGCCTATTTTTTGGGTTTTTTGGATCGCATTTTCCCCAGTTATTGCCCAAACTAGGAACCCCTACAGATGAACCACAACCCAAAATGGTGATTCTGATTTTCATTCTAGTCAATTTAAATTGCCACCTCGGGCATCTTGGAAAATAAATCACAAAAATTTTTCGAAGTAAGCTCCGCCATTTCCTCGGGTTTCACATTTTTAATTTTTGCCAACATAGCGTTGCAACAACAAACATAGGCTGGTTCATTCCTTTTCCCTCTATGTGGTACTGGTGCTAAATAGGGTGAATCGGTTTCAACCAGCAGTCTATCATTCGGTATAGTGTTTGCAATTTCCCTTAAATTATTAGCATTTTTAAAAGTAATAATACCTGAAAACGAAAAATAACAACCCAGAGCCAACGCTCTTTTTGCCAATCCGGGACCACCTGTAAAACAATGAAGGACACATGAAAAATTCCCTTTCTTGTATTCCTGCTCTAAAATTGACGCCATATCGTTGTCAGCGTCTCTACTATGCACAATCAAAGGTAAACCAGATTTTCTCGCGGCTGAAATATGTGATACAAAATTGGCCTTTTGCGCAGAAATCGGAGCATTTTTATAATAATAGTCTAATCCCGTCTCTCCAATTCCAATTACTTTTGGATGCTTTACATAAGCTAACAACGTTTCAGAGTTTGCGACTCCAGCATGCTCCACTTCGTGAGGATGAACTCCCACCGAACAGAACACCTCTTCGAATTGCTCTGCAATAGACAGAAGATTTTCGAATTTTTGCAAGTTAGTGTTAACTGTTAGAAGCCGGATTACGCCGGCCGCTCGAGCTCTAGTTATAACGTCCCGTAAATCGCCCCTAAAGTCTTCAGAATCCAGATGACAATGAGAATCTATAATCCACATATTTGTATAACGTCCTATGAATATCCCTTTTGCTGATCGAACCTCGGAAATATAGGGTTAGGTTTAGGAAGCGACTTGCCAACTTGAATTTTAAACCCTCTTGCCACTTGCGAAAACTTCCGCTCCCTATTAGAAATTGAAAGTTGATCGAGCATCTTACCAGCCGCCCTAGGCATAAAGGGCTGCAAAACTATTCCTAAACATCTTAATATTTCAATCAGAGTATATAGTACAGAATTCATTCTATCTTCATCAGTCCTCCTCAAAGACCATGGCGCTTGGTCATCGATATACTTATTGGCCGCACCAACTACACTCCAAATGCGCTCCAGCGCTATATTGAAGGATTGTGAATCGAAATCCGACCTCAAATCCATCATGAGTGTATATACTAGCTCTAGTAATTCAGTATCTTTTGATGTCCCTTTTCTATTTTCTGGTACAATACCACCATTTGCTTTCTGCAAAAATGATAAAACTCTTTGACACAAATTACCAAGATCGTTAGCCAGGTCGCTATTTATTCTGTTGATAATTCCTTGCCTAGAAAAGTCTCCATCGTTACCAAATGGTACCTCCCTCAGCAGGAAATATCTAACCTGGTCCAGTCCATAAGTTTCTATTAATTCTAATGGATCAATAACGTTTCCCAATGATTTCGATATTTTTTGTCCTTCGTTAGTCCACCATCCGTGCGCGAATACCCTTTGAGGGGGGATAAGATCAGCTGCCAATAAAAAAGCAGGCCAATAAACAGCATGAAAACGCAGAATGTCTTTTCCCACCATATGGACGTCCGCTGGCCAACATAGTTCAAATGTCTTACCGGTTACATTTGGAAATCCCGCCGCAGTGATATAGTTAGTCAGAGCATCTAGCCAAACATACATGATGTGCTCGTCATCGTCCGGCACCGGTATTCCCCATTTGAAACTCGTTCGCGAAATGGATAAATCTCTCAACCCCGAGGATACAAAACTTATTACTTCGTTTCGCCGGGTCTTGGGCGCTATAAAATCCGGATTTTCCTCATAAAAAGCTAAAAGCCTTTCCTGCCATTTAGATAAATTAAAGAAATAACTGGCTTCTTCAACCCATTCAACCGGAGCTCCAGTCGGCGCAATACCATCAACTAATTCCGCTTCGCTAAAATAAGCTTCGTCCCTGACCGAATACCAACCAGAATACTTTGCTAAATAAATGTGCCCATTGGCCATTAGACGCTTCCAAATTTCTTGAGCAGATACTTTGTGGCGGTCTTCGGTAGTTCGGATAAAGTCGTCATTGCTAATGTCCATAGCCGGCAGTAGGTCTCTGAAATTTTGCGAAACCTGATCTGTAAAAGTCTGTGGATCCATTCCTGATAACTCGGCCGCCTTCTCAACCTTCTGCCCGTGCTCGTCCGTCCCAGTAAGAAATAGAACATCGAAACCATCCAAACGCTTAAACCGAGCTAAAACATCGCAGGCCAGTGTCGTATATGCATGACCGATGTGAGGCACGTCATTAACATAGTAGATCGGCGTAGTAATATAATACTTTCTTACTCCCATAATTTCGTCCTTAAACTACTCCATGGCTGCGATAAACTTGTTTCAAAATACAACCTCTAACTTGCATGTTCAACAAGATCGTTATTCGCCGGCTAGAGTGTGCATTACCGAAAAAAAAGTCTGTTTCGTGTCCAAGTGTAGCTGCTTAGTTCGTTCAATAACTGCTCCAGCAGCTTTTAAACGTTCACAAAAATCATCAAGACCACGGCGTCCAATTAATGAAATAACAACATCTTTTTCACCCTTTACTACCTCCTCTACAGTATTAGGATCACGAGCAAACTGTCTAACGCCTCGTGCCAGCCAAGCAATTACAGCCTCCAACTTATTTTCGATTAAATTTACTTCATTTTTAGTTCTTGATTGAACCCATTTTTCGAATATTTCTTCCGCTTTGCACCGATCAATTGGTAAATCGGTGTCAAAAAGAATTACAATATCTTCCAATGTCCCTACTGTACCCCCTGAAACTATATCCAATGCAGCTCGGACGCTGCCTTCGGATAATCGACATGCCGAATCCAGTGTTTGGCCATCTACGTCCGGAACAATTAACCCAATAATTTTAGCGATACTTTCGTATTCGAGTTGACTAAATGTTAGTTGTCTACACCGAGACCTAATTGTACTTAGAACCCTCCCAGAATTATTACTTATTAAAATAAACAAAACTTGTTTTGGCGGCTCCTCCAGCAGTTTAAGTATAGCATTCGACGAGTGAATATTCATTTCGTCGACTGAATCAATTATAACAACACGCCAACTATCATTTCCCGCCGTAAGATGCAGAAAATCGCTCAAGCCCTTTAGATCATCGAGCACTATTTCGTTACGCATCTTTCTTGTTTGCGCATTTTCCGAACGTTCCAAAATCATTAAGCCAGGATGCGTCTTATTTGCAACTTGTAAGATCGTGTTTGATTCCGAAGCAACCTTTAATCCTTCAAAATATTCAGGATCACCAAGCTCTAGTGTTAACGTTGCATTATTCTCATTTTGAGTAGCATTTTCTAAAATAAATCTGGCTACTCGATATGCGAAGGTAGCCTTGCCAATCCCTTTGGGGCCCGCCAACAGCAAGGCATGAGGAACTTGTTTTTTTTCCCAGTAACCACGAAATTCATTTTCAAATCTTTCGTGCCCAATAAAAAAAGTATGCTCATTGGGTTCTGGAATTTGAATATCCGGCATAGTTAAAGTTCTTCTTCAAAGCGGCTTAAAATATTCATTCTTATTGTTTTCTCTACTTGCGTAATCTTCCGTGTCCCATCAACTATTATAATTCGATCGGGATATTCCAGCGCCAGCTGCTTAAATCCGCCCCTAAGTCGTCGATGAAAGGAAATACTCATCTTTTCATAGCGAGTATCAATTGAGCTATTAGCAAAATCTCTTCTGCTACTTCGTGCCATCCCCAACTCCACGGGTAAATCCAGAAAAAATGTTAAATCCGGCCTAATATCGGCCAACGCTACCTTATGGATATCCTCAATAGTATCTCTATCCACACCACCACCAAACCCTTGGTACACAATTGTGGAATCACTAAACCTATCACAGACAACCCAAAATCCCTTTAAAAGAGCTGGTTGTATGCTCTTTAGCCAATGGTCCCTTCGTGCCGCATATAGTAATAAAACTTCGGTTACGGGGTCCCAACGGTTTGCTTCACCATTAACCAAAAGGTTTCTTATCTCTTCCGCTCCTTTTGATCCCCCTGGCTCTCGAGTTACCAAGACCTTTTTACCCTTATTCTGCAAAAAGTTGGTAAGTTTCGTCACTTGAGTTGATTTTCCGGCACCCTCGCCACCTTCAAGAGAAATAAAACGCCCAGAATAGCCTAAATTAGTATTATCAGTCACTTGCTCCCCAAATCAGATAATTAATAGCAGCAAGTATACGTCGAAATGGCCCAAGTCGTTCGACATCTTTACTGGCAAGTAACGGGTATTCCTTAGCTGCCTCATCTGGCGATTTAATTTTTAATAAACCTATTGTCTGGCCTTTCTTGATTGGCGCAGCAATCGGTTCTTCGAACGCTAAACTAATCTTAATCTTGTCTTTATCTGAACGCCTTAACGTTAATAAGATATCATCCTCTACGGCTGCCTCAACTTTTTGATGTGTTCCAAGCCAAACATCAATGCTAGTTACCGATTCGCCGGCTTCATAAAACTTATAATTTTCGAATTCTCTAAAACCCCATTCAATCAATTGTTTAGCCTCGTTTTTACGGCGTCTCGATGATTTAAGACCATTAATGACCAATATCAAACGACGCCCCGCTCTCTGAACTGAGGCAGTTAATCCATAACCAGCAGCTCGAGTACGCCCGGTTTTCAATCCATCAGCCCCGAACCCACTATAGAGAAGAGGATTCCTATTTCCTTGTTTTATACCGTTATAAGTGAAATTAGTTTCTGCATAAATTGAGTACAAATTAGGGAAGTTCTGTATAGTCAATTTAGCTAATTTAGCCAACTCCCGCGCCGTAATTCTATGTTCAGGGTCTGGCCAACCAGTGGCATTTTTAAACTTAGCATTTCGTAGACCCAATCTACGTGCCTTCGATGTCATTTTTTCGGCGAACGCTGCCTCGCTCCCTTCTAGATGCTCTGCGATTGCAATTGCTGCATCATTGCCGCTCTGAACGATGATACCACGAAGAATATCTCTAACCTTAACTCTATCATTTACTTTTACGAACATTTTAGAGCCGCCTTTGCGCCATGCATTCTCGCTTATAAGAATCTCGTCGTCCATGCTAAGTCTACCACTCTTTATTTCCTCAAAAACGAGGTAAGCAGACATGATCTTACTCATTGACGCTGGAGGCATGGGCGTATCGGCATTTTTCTCTAATAAAACATGCCCGGTTTGAAAATCATATAAAAATGCCTGTTTAGCTTGAGTTGAAAACCCTAGCGTTGCCGATGGGGTAAGAAATACAAATAGCAGCAACCAAACACCTATTGTAGTTCTTGCATTAACTCTCAGCATTAGAAATAATCCTTCTAAATTAGAGCTTTGGTGATTCCTTAAGTAATATACTCACCGTCTATGAATTACCTATTTGTTTCTACAATAACTCGTGCCCCAGGATAACCTCTCTTTATGAGCTTCTCTAAAATAGAATCAGCCTGATTAACATGTTTTAAGGGACCTATCCGAACGCGATGAAACGGTTTACCTCTTACAATAGCTGGGTAAATGCCCGTCATCCCAAGATCAGCCACAACTTTTTGAAATTTTTGGGCGCTCTCCGGTTTTGAAAACGAGGCTACCTGCACGTAAATCTCATTCGCTGTAACGGGATATTGAACAACCGTCTTTCCTCGCGCATGTCGAGCAAGGCTAACAGCACTTTCCGCCTTAGCCTTGGTTTTAGGTTGAGAAACTTGATCAGTTTTTTTTAAGGACTTTGTGCCTGGAATGGGAGACAGGCTGGTTATCGATACTTCGGTCATTGGAGCAGCGTCAGGCTTTGGAGCGTTATTAGCAATTGGTGGTATAACGGCGGTGTATCCACCTTTCATCCTCTGCGCGATTTTGCGACTTTTTTCCGCCAAAATTTGCACTCTAATCCGGGCCGTTCCCTGCCTCATAAATCCCAATAACTGGGCCGACCTTCTGGATAGATCTATTATACGACCATGAGCAAACGGACCACGATCATTGATACGAACGACTAATGCTCTACCGTTCTCTAAATTCGTTACTCTGACTACACTCGGCATAGGCAATGTTCTATGCGCCGCTGTTAATGCGTTTTGATCAAAAATTTCTCCGTTTGCCGTAACCTTCTGATGAAACTTGGGTCCATACCAGGATGCAATTCCTGTCTCATCATACGAGTAATCAATTTGTGGATAATACCAAACATTCTTAATTTGATACGGAGTACCTATTTTGTAATAACTTTTACTCGACTTGGGTTGCTCCAATTTCGTCATCTCTTTAGCCGTATGCACAACCAACGCAGTCTCAGCACAACCAAATATCCACAGTGTGCAGAACCCTAGACATATTGTTTTTAATCCAGCCACTCGAGCCAATTTCAACAATATATTATGTCTCAGTAGATAAATTTTTCATCCCTTTTCGATTAACGCAGTTCATCCGACAGCTTGCCCACTGCGGTGGCAAAATAATCAGATCTATTCCATTTTAAAATCACACCGTAATTATGATAGGCCACAAACGCTGGACCTCCTCCACCCCTTTCTGGTCGAATGATAGATGCTCTTAAATTTCTGATGGGTAGATCACTGCCATCTGCCTTACGTACCCCTACAGCCTGCCAATCCTGTAACCTTTTTTTTATTTTTCGCCCCACTAACTTATTCGAAAAATCCTTGGGAAGGGTTACTGGTCGCCCCCAAGTCTGATCCACTTTCCACCCCGATTTCGACAGGTAATTGGCAGTAGATGCGAACACATCTGCCAGCGTTTTCCAAATATCTTTTGCTCCATCTCCATCGTAATCTACGGCATACGCATTAAAACTAGACGGCATAAATTGGTTCTGCCCCATCGCACCAGCCCATGACCCAATCATATTTTCAGCAGAAATATGACCATTATCTATAATCTTCAACGCTAGTAACAATTCCCGCCTAAAAAATTTACTTCTTCGGCCATCGTACGCTAAGGTAGCTAGGGAAGCTATCACTGGAAATCCACCCGTCAGGCGACCGAAATCAGTTTCAATACCCCACAGGGCTACAATGAAACGGGGCTGAACATTGTATTTCTGACCAATCGCCGATAACAAGCGTTTATGTTTCACCAGCAATTTTTTTCCTAGTTTGATCCTTCGAGTAGAAACGACTCTTTGCTGATATTTCTTAAAAGTAAGTGTGAACTCCGGCTGTTTCCTATCAAGTTCTATTACTCGTGGTATTGGTTGAACATTGCTAAAAGCTTTCGCAAGAGTTTCTTCCGATATCCCCGCTGTAGAAGCCTCTTTTTTAAAGTTTCTAAGCCACACACTAAAGTTTGGGTCCGCCTGTACAGGATAAAGTGCCCCAATAATCACGCAAACAATCGAAAAAATTAAGGTCCTATAAAACCGCATTTTCCATCCAACAAAATCCTGTAACATGTATCTTGTGCCACACTGGCTTCTAACACGCAAGATATAGAGGGTATTTTCGCTTAATAACTCGTCCAGACCACCACGACAAAAAAGTTCATTATACAGCATTTTTCCATTGACGTTAGTCCAGAAGCAAAGTACCCGGTTGTTGACGGATGGGTGGCCGAGTGGTTGAAGGCACCGGTCTTGAAAACCGGCAGGCGTGAGAGCGTCTCGTGGGTTCGAATCCCACCTCATCCGCCAAGACCTGTTAAGAAACTTCTATAAGTCATTGTTTTTAAACATCTATGTCAATGTGAATTGGTGAGTTCCGTACTTTGTTAACCAATTGTTCACCACTGAAAAGATCACTTGCGGGATTCATACCCCCTGCTTCCATTGTTGCTCTTTCACCATACCCAAAGTTGCGAGTCGCGTATTTGACGAAAAAACCTGACTTAGGCACCCAGCATTATCCGATACCCATAGAACTCGGTTACTGGCACCTGCCAAAATCAGACCTTCTATAGCTTTTTTCATTAAGGCGGCGGTCAAATAGGAACATTCTGGTTTGTCTAACCATGCCGAATATCAGGGCCATTGCCATATGAGAAGATTGCTTAGTAGGATGTGTGTATGAAAAAGATACTCGCATCACTTTGTCTGGGTTTCTTGACCTATTCTGCTCAAGCCCGAGCGTATAAAAGGTTTCATGTTTATGGGGCGGGAAGACCTTAATAGGAAAATCGCAGTAGGAAATAAAATGTGGGTTAACCAGATAATTAATGTTGTTCTAGAAAATAAGACAAAGAAAACATTCTATGAAAAGTCTCTTTGGACACACGACGATTTGAACATTATAATTCAGTTCTCAGCCGGATATAATTGGGGAGCACTAGAGCTTACATCGGATCAATATGAGTTAATCGAAGAGATGAGTTACGATGAAAATGCATATGATACTCAATATAACGCTCCTTCCCGTTTTGATATAAAAATTTGTGAAGGTAGATTGTTTGCCTATGACCGACACTTCTTTGGAACGGAATTTTGTAAATTAATCCAACCTAAAGATACACAAAATGGACCTGATGACCGCACCTTCGAAAACATGTTGGATCTAAGTTGGTTTAAATCGAGCTACAATATTGAAACGGGCGACGTTATTGGTTTGTTCAGTGCGATGTCAGATAATGATTGGGTATTTAGAGGACACTCCTACTCTGTGGATGGAGAAATAACTGTCATGAAAAAAGGCGAATATGATTATCTTTGGTTGGAAGAAGAAAACTTAGACATTAACGATGGAAGAACTACCAGTAATTATGATGCTCGAATTAAGATCCTTGGCGAGATAAATCAATCCTAGTTGTTGGCTAATAATTTTTATTAGTTGTGCTTCAATTGAAGCTATGTGTTTTTGCTATTTCAGTGTTTAACTATAAAAATATGGACAAAGAATATCAGTAAGAAAATAGATACCCTGCCCTAACCCATTGATACGGAAGTAACCCCTTATAAATTTACTCTGATTCCTTGATATAGATATCTAAAACCGCGATAGCGATCCATTTATGTTGTGTCGCTCTTTCTATAACTTCAGACCCAATACGTTTCTATATATCCCCCCCATCACTATGAGTAATACTCTTTATAAACTCTAATGCTTCTGTAACTACTTTCTCACCAAGCATCCACCTACAAAAATATTCGGAACTTCTTCTATTAAATTTGGAACGTAACTCTTTTAATTTCTCTTGTTGGTGATTCTCTAAATCTTTTTCTGTAAGTCCATTTTCATTGGCTAAGTGAGACACAACCCAATTATACATTGCAGCATTTCCACTCTCCTCACCTATAGCCTCTACTAATTGTTTCCATTTATTAAACTGATATGAATTAAGGTTATGATCGTCCATAATTAAATCCCTTCATTCTCGAATATGTGGTGATTAAGGTGTCTTATGCAAGGAGATTAGAACTTCTTTACTTTTTTGCCTCATGCGAGCGACTGCCAATCAAGTCATACTCTAATTAGGTTTTCTATCTCCAAACACTGAGGGATTATCTTTGCTCCAAGCAGAACATGCTACGTTTTGATACTGTAATATTCTATCTTCATATAAAGGCTTTTTGTTCGACTCATACTTTCCCGTCCCGCTATTCCATTTAACTGGATCGTTGATTTGAACCTGCCCCACTTCTTCTGTTCCCATGCCTATCATACACCAGCGGATTTGCCCGTTCTTTAACTGCCAGATTTGCTTATCACCCAGAGCTACTATCATTTGATCGCTTGTATGTTTTGATGCCACGGTCTGCTTGTTGTAGACAAACGCACCAGCAAAGATGATGGCTACTATTACAAAGGCGGTTGGCCAGTTTAACGTATTCATAATTTCCTCCATGGATATCGTAACGACCTTGTGAGTATAATCTTAACTAGCTGTTACAAACAGGCTAACTGGAGCACGGATTACGGATTGAAGGAGGTTGTTTTGGATTTAGAATTTTGGTTTTCGATCGGTAGTACATATACATCTCTAACTGTAATGCGAATGGATGAAATCGAGGCACGCCACAAGATTAATTTTCGCCTAATGCCGTTTAGCGTGCGAAAGGTGATGCTGGATATGGACAACGTCCCTTTCCCTCCAAACAAAGAAAGTAAAGTAGCTTACATGTGGAGAGACATAGAAAGGCGAGCTGCTTCCTATGGTTTTCCTGTAAGGGTTCCGGCTCCTTATCCGCTTCAGGAATTTGATCGAGCAAATAAAATAGCTTTGCTTGGTGTACGTGAGGGCTGGATTAAAGATTATGTTCTTCATACGTATAAAAATTGGTTTCAGAATGGTATGGAGGCGGGGAGTGATGAAAACCTTGAGGCAACCTTTAAAATATTATCAATGGATATCCAGGATATTTTAGTCCGCAGCCAAACTTCAGAAATTGAAAAAACTTACGCACATCAAACTTCCTTGGCCGTTGAAAAGGGGATTTTCGGAAGCCCTACTTTTATCGTTGGGAAAGAGGTTTTTTGGGGAGATGATAGGTTAGAAGACGCTATTAGTTGGCTTAAAAACCAAAAAAAAGTTAACACTTGAGTTCGAGCGTGACAGTTGGGCTATCCTCGCTATAGTAGCTAGCTGAGGGATCCCAGCGTCCCCAGATTTTATTTTTCTAACCTCATCTGAGAACATACGTAAATAACTGAATAAAGGGGATAAAAACAATGAGCATTAGACCCCCAAACAAAAAGTAAGCTGCACCGTTAATTCGCTTATGTTTAGGTGTAAACACAAAAGCTACGACAGATAATCCTATCAGCATGACAAATATCAAGACTAATTCTTCTAGTTCAAACATGGCTACTTCTATTTCCTCAGAAATGCTCTTCTATCCAATGATAGCTGGAATCTAACGTATGATCGGATGAGCGGGCTAGCTAGTAGGCTAAGGAAGCTAATATTTTAGTGGATTGTTTTATATTTTACCTCATCTGATCATGGTACCCTTGTAGACGACACTCTCTTTAACCACAGTTTGTTCATATTTTCGTTGTTCTGCCATAAAACCCGCATTGACATGTTCATCAAAGGCCGCGGCATCCTCATATACTTCCCAGAGGTGAAATACCCCTTTATTTTCTTGATCTACAGCTACTGAAAAGGTTAAACAGCCTTCTTGCAAAATGCTGTTAGCAGCGTGTTTCTTCATCCTTTCAGCAAATTGCTCAGATTCGCTGTCATCGACGATTAATTTCGCAGCAATCACATACATCTCCAATGAACCTCCAGATTGTTCCATTTAAAAAACTATGGTTGTTACTCTGTTATGCATACTATTAAGTTAACTTATTCATAATTTCATCCGTTCAGCCGGCGAAATAGGCTAATCTTTTATACCTACAAGTTTATTCCAAGCAGCAACTGCACCCCCATTTGGGAATATTTTTGTTTCTATACGAACCGAGTCTTCTAACGCTTCATGTTGATGAACAACACCCATGGGATGAAAATATGTATCTCCTTCCTCTACCGTAAAAGTCTCTTTTCCTATCTGCATCTTCACTCGTCCTTGCTTTTGATAAGCCACTGAGTGATGGTCAGGATGCGAATGAGCAACATCAATTGCACCTTTAGCGCGAAACGACTCAAATTTGATCAAATTGTCTGTCGCCATTAGTACCTTTACATTGTCTACGCCGATTTCGTCAGTAGCGTAACTAGGAGTAATAGGAAGATAACCTGAAATCTTGGAAGAGCGTACCACGAGCTTCCCGATATCTTCGGGCATCATGTATGCTACTGGCCCTTTGACTGAAGATATGATCTTTAATTTTTCTTCCTGACGGATGTCTTTACGTATTTGCTTACTCATAAACAGCATCCCTCTTGTAGGTTCGCATTACATCAGTTTTTACTTCAGTCATAATTTCCCCCGAAGATTTAATGTCGACATTATGAGTATAGTCCCAACTAGCCATTACAAATAGACTAATTGTAGGACGAATTTCAGATTGAAAGGAGCAGAATAATTCATCCAATATCAGCGGTGCAGCTATTTAAGCGTGCCATTCGCCCAACCAGAGACTGGAAAAAAATAACACTTAAGTTTCCTAGTTTATTCAGAACCGCGACTATTAATGTGTGCAAACGTCTATGTGTCAGTCAAAATGACTTCTTTCATAAATTGATATAGCTTTTTCTTATAAAAGGTCCAGTATTAATAACTGGCTATTTATTACGGGAAAAAGAATGACAAAAAAAATTGAGCTCCCATTAAGAGGTGGATGTTCGTGCGGGCACGTTAGATACGAACTCAGCGAAAAACCTCTTTTCACACATGCATGCCACTGTGTTGATTGTCAATGTTCAACCGGAAGTGCTTTTGTAATTCATACACTCGCCACCAAATCAGGGTTTAAAATAAGGGGAAAAACAAATTCTACGACGTTGCCCACCGGTAGTGGCGCAGAATATGACCCTCATTTTTGCTCAAAATGTGGAACATTCGTGTGGTGTCAATACCATATTGCGCCCAAAGGTTTCGTAGTATTAAGAACTGGCACTTTAGACAAACCAAATAATATCCAGCCAGAGGCGCATATTTTCACAACACAAAAACTTCCATGGTTATCTTTACCAAAGGATGTCTCATGTTTTCCAGCAATGTACAATCGGACTGAAACTTGGCCAAAAGAAAGTAATCAAAAAATGGATCGCTTAATCCTAGAGGCTAGCAAGTGATTTAAAGAAAAAACTAAGTGTTTAAAGGAAAAAAGCGCTATAACCATTGATCAGTAATGGGACAAATGATGGAATGTCTTTTGTCAGGGAGAACGTTATGGAGAAAATCATAGGAACATGGGCATGCGTCAGGGTTGAAGCTGTCGATGCCAACGGTAAACCAACTACTACTGCTCCGTTCGGCGGCGAAAATTTTATCGGCAGAGTCGTATTTACCAAAGACAATCGCATGTCCGCAGCAATTACTGATGCTCGTTCGAAAATACCGGACGGAGAAACCAGAGAATACTCCTGTTATGCAGGGGCTTATACCTTAGATGATAGCACCCTCATAACAAGGGTAGATGCATGCTCTGATCCGGCAAGAATGGGAACTGAACAAGTACGTAATGTCTCATTCGATGGTGAATTAATGATTTTACAACCACCTCTTCGTTCTTACGGCAATAAGCCCGCAGAACGTCGAACTTTATGGTGGAAAAAAATCTCCAATATTTGATTCTTTATAATAGAATACCCCTTGACCCCTTTACAGGCCTACGGTCATGTAAATGCATGGATCACAATACATTTTTGTTAATCCTTAAAGGAATACTAGCTTGTTCGCTTAATCAAATGAAAACCAAACGCCGTTTCAACCACATCACTTGTTCCAGCAACATCAAGAGCAAACGCTGCTGTTTCAAAGTCGGGAACCATAGCTCCCCGGCCAAAAGAACCTAGCGCACCCCCATCATTAGATGACGGGCAGTCAGAATATTCTCTGGCTAGATTGCTAAAATCCTCTCCCGCATCAACTTGAGTCTTGATATTATTGATCAAATCCAAAGCTTCAGATTTAGATCGTGTGGCGGAGGACCTTTCTGATTCTGAGTGCATCAATAAAATATGGGAAGCACTGATCTGGTCTGTCATTTTAGTACTCTTTCTTTTTAAATACAGGTTTTAATAGTCGCAGCCTAATATAAGGGTCATTAAAGTTGTTCTTTGAAAGGATTAACGAAAATCTACAACGCTATCCATTTCTTCACACACAGTGTCGAAAAAATTATTCATATCACCCAGTTGTTCGATGATGGCATCTGCATCAACGGCTTTCCACCAACAAAACATGCGCATAGAACTCGTGCCATTTGCCCAGTT
The DNA here is from genome assembly GCA_964342575.1 of uncultured Nisaea sp. Taxonomy (GTDB): domain Bacteria; phylum Pseudomonadota; class Alphaproteobacteria; order Thalassobaculales; family Thalassobaculaceae. The sequence goes on from CAYFGZ010000020.1 coordinate 17,628, forward strand.
CATCTGACAGACTGCTTTTTCGCCATGTACGGCAGCGGCTATATCCGCCTCTGACATCTCAGAAAACGCCTGGAAATACTGCTCTTGCAACTCTGTTGATTTAAATTCATGCGTAGCTATAAAATTCTTCATATCTTACTCCCTAAATTTAAGAATTTTCCATTGCTCTCGTTTATCTTCTGACGGTTATTGTCGATAATTTAAAACACAAATTTTTGTTGCAATGGACCATTGAAAAGTTTGTTATCATTCAAATAATTTTGTCCAGGAGCAAATGAAACGCAAATTTAAATATTGGACTTCTGATAATAATCCCTAGCACCTCAAAACCCAAATTGGAGAATTAAGAAATGAAACAGGAACGTTTAGACCCTGGTTGGGCTTGGACAAAAAAATTTAATTTAATTGCCGGGGTTAAAATTGGCGATACCATTTATACATCTGGATTGGTCGCTCTCGATAGTGATGGTAATCTGATTGGTGACGATGTTTATACTCAAACCACTCAAATTTTTAAAAATATTGAGAACTTACTCTCTTTTGCTGGGGCTACAATGACTGATGTCTTCAAGATAAATACATTTCTCACAGACATGACTCAATATGCCGAATTTAGTAAAGCGAGGAATGAGGCCTTCCCAGCGGGTAATCCCGCTAGCGCCGCCTATGGAACACCTGCGCTTGTCCTTCCTTCGTTATTGGTTGAAGTTGAAGCCATCGCGATAATTGGCAGTGGTAATTGAATTTAGTTTCAGAGTAGACAACTTAAAAAATTTCTTTGCAAATGAGGAACAGCGATTGAATGCGTTAAACACATGATTTGTTGCCTTGTGTTGTGGACAAAAGAGAGAAACAACCTATTTATGCCATACGCGCTTAACAGGAGGCATAACCGCTTGTTAAAACTAAGCAGAAAGGAAGAGATACATGAAGAAGGATGCTAGAATTCAAGCGATAGATGGAGATGGTGAATTCGTACATATTGAAATGACTGATCATGAGGGAGAAAAAACGGTGGGTGTCTATCAACTACTGGGTTGGACAAAACCTTCCCAAAAGATAAAACAACAGGCTGAGTTGCAGATTTACGCGCCAATTAAAAACCCTCATCCGGTTCAATAAAGGAAACGTTAATGAAAATAGCAATAAGCATTCTTGCCACTAGTGCCGCGATAGGTGCAATGGCGATCACACTTTGCGTAACGAAACAGCTTTGTGCATTGCAGAAATTAAAAAATAATGGAACAGAAAAAGCACAACCCAAAACAGAAACATAGGACCTCCTATACTCCTATAGAAAACTCCTTACCCTTTAAGCGTCTCCAGACGCCGTATAAACGCGGACTTCTCACTCTGTATCATGTTGAAAGTATCAATCTCGGTGTTGCTAAAAACAATACTTGATTAATTGAAATCGTCTACAAACTTAAGTCCGAGAAGTCATTTCCGTATCTCACTTTTTTTGATAAAAATAAGTTACATCGCCTTCGTGAAAAAAGCTGTCTTTCAGCGTTGACTCCACCTGTTGTTGGAACTTCTCTCTATCCGGTAAATTGCTGGCGGCAGAGTCGTAATCTGGATAAAGGGCAACAGACATAAGTGAAGTTGGGCCCGTCCTGATATTAATTACCAATTCTAAGGTAGGAAATGCCACGTCTCGAATTTCTTCGTAAACGATTTCCGATTTTTCTAACGCTTCCTCCGATTCAAATTCCATCATCGAGATTCTACCTATACTCATTATTTCCTCCGCAGAAATGCATATCAAACCGCTATTAGCAATTTTCAGTGGCTGGTTTAGAGTCAGATTGATAATAATAAATTAACTTACCTTCATGTTAGGGCCCGTTCTAATCGTATCTACTAATTGCATGGTTGGGAAAGCATTGGCTCTAACTTTATCGTAATCAACAACAAATCTCTCAAGTGCTTCTTCGGATTCAAAATCCACCATGCTCACTCGACCTATGCTCATATTCACCTCCAAAAAGTTGCTATAGCTTATGTATTCCTATCGAAAATGTTAGTAAAATGCCTAATGAATTATTCCAAACGGGCTAATTAGAGAACCATTTATCGCTGGGGGGATAACGGAAACAGCATTAGAAAACGCTTTAACAGGTTTTAGAACGAAGGACATTGTGTTTAATAGTTATTCAAAGACTATAGATGCCTACACGGTGACGAATAGTAAGCCGCCGCTAAGGTGATGGCGGGCACGCAAGACCGAGACTTTTAATTTATAAAGGGTTCAAAAAATAGCAAATCATACCTCACCATTAATTCTTATATCTCGGAACAAAAGCATCTCAAAAAGATCTAAAGATTTAAGTTAACAACCCCAGCTTCTTTTAAGTACCAACAACTAGGATCGTGTTTCCCCAATACGTTTTGCGAGATTCGATACAATGCAAATAACGCCACAGCTTAAGAAAAAATACTCCCGCCGCAATTAAAGGAGAATAATATTTTTTTAATAACTTATATTAAAAAAATATATTGTTAAAATTTTATATATACTGGAATAATAAGAAAAATATTACTAGTATGACTGGATCAAACAAAACCCATTACTAATGGATATTTAGGACGTAAAAAGGCCTCTAAAATGTCACAGATATTTGTCATTCACGAAAACCCAAACTGGCTCACTCCTTTTAGTAAGGCATTTCATTTCCGAAATGAAAAGTTTGCGGATTGGAATCTTATATCTAGATCAATAGATCTTTCATCGAATCCCCCAGAGGGTATTTTTTACAATCGAATGAGTGCTTCCGCTCATTCTCGGGGCCATCGGTACTCTCCAGAATTGGCGGGCATTCTCATAGGATGGCTGGAGGATAATAATCGACGTGTGATTAATTCAACCCGCGCTTTGCAACTCGAGATAAGTAAAGCCGCGCAGTTAACGGCTTTGGCTTCATACGACATTCCAGTTCCACGAACAATTACGGCGAACACAAATGACGAGGTTTTAAATGCGGTCAGAAAGTTTTCTCCAAGACCAGTAATTTTAAAACCTAATCGAGGGGGTAAAGGACTAGGTGTAAGACTATTTCACGATACAAGTATAATAGAGGAACTGCTTCTGGCGAAGGCAATCGAAAAATCGGTAGATGGAGTGACTTTGGTTCAAGAATATATCGCTCCGTATGATGGCAGTATTACAAGGGCAGAGTTTATTGGTGGAGAATTTTTATATGCGGTTAAAGTTGATACCAGGAATGGATTTGAGCTGTGCCCGGCTGACTATTGCGGAGTTGAAGATGAAAAAAGTGCTAGGAAATTCGAGATTATCCGGAGTATTCCCGTTTCCTTAAGAGATCGCTTAAAAGCTTTTTTGAAGCATAACAATATAGAGGTAGCAGGCGTGGAATTTGTTACGGATCAAAATGGGAACGACCTGGTATTCGATGTAAATACTAATACAAATTATAATGACGCTGCGGAAAAAGTGGCTGGCGTAAATGCGCCTTTAGCACTAGTAGATTTTCTAATAAGCGAAAGAAAGTTGAATTATCCCACCATTTCTTGATTTTTAGATATGATAATAGGAATTGTTGCCGTGTACATTGCTTTAGGCGGCCTTATCCACCGACGTGGTTACTTGAAGGATTGTGACAGTCTGAATACCATTTGGTGAGGAATTATTGGCGAATTAAAGCGCGAACAAACAAAAAAGATAAACTAATAACAAAATTAAAAATTTTACGAATGTTCATTAGTACTTTCATATAACGCCTTAGGAGCAAATTTTTTTCTTATAGATACTATTGTTGGCCCCACCGCTTTCGCTAGGCCGGCCTATACGCAACAAAAGGCCCCAAAAGATGAGACCCAACGAGAGAAGAGTAGCGATAAGAGTAAACAATCACTAAAGAAGGGAAAATGCGCATGCCCACAAAATTATTACCTACCACGGTTGTTGGAAGTTATGTACAGCCTGAATGGTTGATTGATCGGGAAGGTTTAAAGAGTCGATTACCGCCTCGGGTGCGGGCACTTGAATTATGGCGGGTTGACCCAAAGCAACTAGAAATAGCCAAAAACGATGCTACACTTTTGGCTATTCGCGATATGGAGCGTGCCGGTATTGATATTATAAGTGATGGCGAAATTCGACGTGAAAGTTACTCAAATCATATGGCAACAGCATTAGATGGTATTGATATTGAAAATCCGGGGACAGCAATCGATCGAACAGGACACCCGAATCCAGTACCGCGGATAGTCGGACCTATTCGAAGGAAGCACCCCATTGAGGTAAAGGATGTAGAATTTTTGCGGGCAAATACCAACCGCCAGATCAAAATAACTCTACCAGGACCGTTTACAATGACACAACAGGCTCAAAATGATTTTTATCAAACAGACGAGGCTGCCGCTATGGATTATGCCGCGGCGGTAAATGACGAAATTAGAGAGCTGTTTGCAGCCGGGGCTAATGTTGTGCAGCTTGACGAGCCGTATATGCAAGCTCGACCCGCAATAGCAAAACAATATGCAGTAAAGGCCATCAATAACGCGCTTGAGGGTATAGAGGGAGAAACAGCGGTACATATTTGCTTTGGGTATTCGCATATTGTTCATGATCGACCAGAAGGATATTCCTTCCTTCCAGAACTAAACGAATGTTCCGCCAATCAGATTTCTATTGAAACAGGTCAATCCGGTTTAGATCTTAAAATTCTACAGCATTTACCAACTAAAAAAATAATTCTCGGCGTCCTCGATCTTGGTAGCAGCGAAATTGAGACACCAGAAATAATCGCGAATAGAATAAGACGGTCCTTTGAATTCGTGCAGCCAGAGAGAATCATCGTTGCCCCTGATTGCGGTATGAAGTATATGCAGCGCGAAATAGCCTTTGGCAAGTTAAAGGCGATGTGTGATGGAGCCGCTCTGGTGAGAAATGAACTTTAATTTAAATGGTGTAGCTAAAAGTAAGTTCCAAAAGTAAAACAATCAGAAAAGGCTATTTATTAGCCAACAGAGACCTTCGAGCCTATAGCATCTATTGAATTATAGCGCACTTCTTTAGAGCTCGATTGCCATATCTTTATATGTCGATCGGGAAGGCTCCAATATAAAAATGCATTAGGATGAGCTACTCAATCCTCGGCAACCAATCTATTATCGAAAGCTGCAAGGTTTGTGCTTTTAATCCATGAAAGTTGCTTTAATTTCACCAATGTTTCCATATTTGATGATAACTTCCGATCCAGTTTGACAAGGGATTGGTTCATGTGGGCTGCCCGTTGAAACTATTTGGCCTTTTTTGAAACCCAATCGACGTCGGGACAGTTCGTTAGCGGCCCAGTGCAAAGCCTTTACCATTTCTTCATAATCGCATCGTTGATCCCGTGGCCAGGGCTCACCGGTTGTAAGTTCGCCGTCGAGGTACAGGTTAACGGGAAGTTTTGAAAGGTCTAAGTTCTGCCAGTCCGGTATTTCATCTCCTATCACAAAGGCGCCTGCACAGGCGTTATCTGCATTTCCCTGAAAAATATCTAATTCAAATGGGTGTGAGCCCCATCGTGTATCGACAGCATCAATGGCCATCACCACCGCTTCAACAGAACCCCGAACTTCGTCTATTGTATATGGCTTAGACCTACACGGTAGGTCTTCACCAAGGCGCAGAGCAAACTCTCCCTCCAACATCGGTGAATTACGAAAACCCGACAATTGAAATTTGGCAGGATTGTTCTGGGTAATATATTTATATAAACGTCCAAACATGGGAGGATGATTCAAACCCTGTGCCGCCATGCTTTTCTTGCTTGTCATTCCAATTTTCCATCCGGCAAGGTCTTCTTTTAGCTCAGAATCCAATGCATCCTGTATGTCGTAAGCTTCTTGAAGATTAGAGGGCCAAAGGTCTTTTAATAAAGGTCTGATACTACCTCCTGTCTTCCATGCCAGAGCTAGTTCTTTAGACACTTTATCAATCTTAGCTTGGTATGCCTTATCTCTTTCTATCATTTTTAGACCACCTGCTCTCCTATAAAAAATGTTATGTTATTTTACAGCTGCAATCGCCTCTATTTCTACTTTCACATCCGGTCGAAATAATCCCGAAACGTAAAGCCAACTCATAGCCGGCGGTCCATCCGGAAAATAAAGCTTATTGGTTTTTTGGATACTCTTACCTTGGGGTTTTTTAACCAAAAATACACTGATACGTGCCACATTACTGGCATTTCCCCCTTCCGAGGCGACTATATCCATTATATTTTTTAATGCCTGTTCATATTGATCTTCCACTGTTTCAAGTAGACTGCCATCCATTGTGTTTCCAATTTGTCCAGCTAAAACAAGCAATCGATGTCCCCCAGGGATAATGGCCAGATTTCGATAACCAGCTGCTGGCTGTGGGGCCGTTTGGGGGTTGCTAAACGTAATGCTCATGCTCTTCTGCTTTCTTTTTTTCTTATTTAACTACTATTACTAAAATGATAGCGGCTCTTTTTTTTCGACAAATTAGTAGAGCCAATAACCAGTGGCGACGTCACCAAATATTAGCACTATACCTTTGCTTTACGATACAAGCAGACGTTTTGCCTTATCTTTTATTGCTGTCTGTTGTTCTGTTCTTATTATCTAACAAAGTGTTGCCAATATATTTCCAACGCTGTGCCCCATGAAACTGCTCTACAGTCAGCCTGTGGACCCGAACCTATCGCAGAAACGTTAAAGCTATTAAAGGAATAGTCAAGGCAGCCATCAAAACCTGAGATGTTAGAATAGCCGCCATAAGTTTATGATTTCCATTAAATTGACGGGACATGACATACGAAGAAGCAGAGGTAGGCAGGGCCGCAAACAACACTGCTATACCCTTTGCGACAGGATCGACTTGCAACAGATTGCAAAGAACCGAAACTATTATTGGGGCAGCTATTAGTTTTAGTGCGTTACTCAATAATAATAATAACGGACTGTCTAGGACTACACGAATATTTAAGCCAGCACCAACCGCCAAAAGTCCTAACGGTAAAGCCCCTTTACTTACTAGATCCAATAAATTGGCTAAATGAAAGGGTACTCCATAACCTGAAATATTTATCGATATGCCAATCATACAAGCCAGTATAATTGGACTAGTTATGAGATGTTTTAGTGTACTAGTTAAACTAGGAGCAGACCCAGTACTGATTCTAGCGAGTGACCACATCGATATAACATTTACCAGAGGTATCACTGCCGCAATGCCAACCGCTGCCAGCGCTTCTCCTTCAGGTCCCAAAAGAGGCCCAGCGGCCGCTAAACCAATATATGAATTTTGTCTTATAGCACCTTGAAGTACAGACGTATAATCTGTCTGATTAATTTTACACAAAAATTTAATAATGGCGAGTGAAGCAACAATAAGTAATACAGCTGCCGCCAGTGCACTCCCCATTGGAACCACGTCAAATTGACTTAAGTTTGTTCCACCCAGTTTATTAATGAGTAGCGAGGGGAGTAAAACCCAGTAAACTAGCCTTTCAAGGCCCTCCCATACTCCTCTTGGAAAGAAATTGGTAACATTTAAGAACGCCCCAATTACAATTATGCAAAATATAGGTAGAAGAGCAGAAAAAACTGTATACATACAGGCAACTTTACTCGCTATATCCCGCATAGAAAAGCCCGCAACCTCCAGCAACGTGGATGAGCCTACGAGACTCCTCCATCGATCTGCATCTTTTGCAATATGCTAATCGTGGTGCTGGTAAGCGATGCGACAAGTCGAATGAAATCAAGTTAACGTGACCAGCAACCCGTTTCCCGACTTTAATTTTGTTGATTTTAAAATAAACCAAGAAACTAACTATTAGCAGTAGGCTAACAGACTTTTGTCGCAGCAAGATAAATTTGCTAATTCCTCTAAACTACAGCACCGGAAGAAGGATCAGACGCACCAAGTTCTTGTAATATTTCTTCTAATAAATCCCGGACTTTATCTATCTGCTCTATTAAGTGCAGCCTCACTTCAGCTATAGAGGTTTCAGGCTCGAACATGCCAATCCAGTGGATTCTATTCCCAATACGGTTCACCTATTGATTTAAACCAATGCCTCCTTGCTCGATCCCCCCTGTGGATCACGATGCCTTGCGATAAACTCGTCAGCACAGACTTCTTTGGTTACAAAACTTTACGGTAAGTATAAAGCCTGCCATACCATCCTCCATTAGTTTAAACTAGTTAGCGCGATTATTAACATGGACAAAAGATTAAGGAATAATTCCATTAATTGCCGTCGCCGTAGCAGTCTGGATAAGACACCCATTGCTCCCAACAGAGAGATCCGGTTTCAATCTATCTTTCAACTCGTCGATCTGAGCTTCCGTTAAAACCGGTAGAATTTTTTGAACAGTTGGGAAAAGAGAAACGACACTCCAATACTCATCAATATCCATGAACTGTCGCTCGACTTTGATTATCCGGCTATTCACCTCTGTGATTCCAGCACTTGACCATAGCTCACCAAGCACCCCTATCTCAGAAACCTGAGGATTTGGAGGACGTTCGGGTGTGAAGCCCATTTCGCTGAGTTTCCCGCCAATCAAACTGCTTGGCGACCCTTTATTCATATGGTCCCAAGTATAACTGGCGACCACGCCCCCCGACCTTACCGCCCGGACCATTTCCGCCAATCCTTTTGGGGGGTCCGGCACAAAAAATAACACAAGGGCCATTATCGCTATATCAAAACTATCATCATCAAATGGTAGGGCCATTGCATCCCCCACTTGAAAATTAGTGGGAACTGCAGCAGGTCGAGTACGTGCATATTCAATCTGTTCGGGTGATGGATCAATTGCATGAACCATGCTTGGAGAACAAGATGTTACAATCAATTCCGAAAATGCTCCATTGCCACAACCTACATCTAACCAACGTAACCCTTTATCTGGTGTCAGCCATTTAATAAAAATATCCCCAACAAGCCGACTCCAAATCCCCATGGACTTCTCGTATCCTCCACCATCATCAAACAGCATATAACTATGCCCCCTACTTTTTTGCTCTCTTGGTCAATATAAATGTTACAAATAAACAGAACGGTAAGACGTTATAGAATTAGCGGGATCCTGCCTAGTGATAAGATTGTCCAGGGCGTTTCCTTTTATTTAATGCCGATTTTTCGATAAAAAACGTTATTGAAAATAAAAAATCATCTGCAACCTCGATTTTCGGGGCGTATGGCGAAAAAAAATAGCGTATTCCCTCTACAACAAAGCACAAGAAAATTTTCTGCGTGGCTTTCACATCGAAAACATGATAAATAACTTTGTCCAAAGCGTGATCACAAGGAGTTAGTTATGGCAAAAATTATAGAGTCGCATTTTGGGACACTAATGGACCCTCAAAAAATTGCGCTAGGTGCGGCATCCACTGTAAGAAAACAAGGGGCGTTTTATGTTTTTAATCTGCGACTAGCCTCTGATGATATTCGTGAATATAGTTTCACAGATAGACAGAGAGCAGAAAAGGCACGGGAGGTTTTAATCAGCCACTTGGAACAAAAGATTATAGCTGACTCAAAACGCACAAGTAACGGTGCGTAATTAATCTACATCGACAAGGGCGTTGCCGTTTTCCCAGCCATAGCCAGAACGAATGCCGTTGTCTCTGATGGACAGAGTTAGACATTCGGCAAGCTGAATTACACAAACGGAAGTGGTGTTGACACTTTTTTTTGTCCTTTCATATCCTTCACAATAAATATTTGGGCACTTGCCCCCAGAGAAAAGTGCCTTGTAAAATAGCTCTATGAAAAAAATGGCAATAATTTTCGGTTTTATTTGTGCGGTGGCCGTCTTTTTATTTGCTTCATTTTTAGCAGGACCAGCTTTGCTTTGTGCTATTCAAACGATCATCACAGAAACTTTTCTAAACGAGGCGACCGATTGTTGGCGTTTAATTTAAACACAGCATGCCATTAAACTTCTAATACGCACTTTAATAGAAACTCCTAGGAACCAACATAGAAACCTTGCGTATTTTTAAAAATATTTGGTTTTCTATAGACGGCTAAGATTATGGCTCCTTCATCGGAATGCGTTTCGTGAAACGAACCTGGTTTTCTCCAGACATATTCACCCGCCTTGCAGACGCCGTCATGATCGTAAAAAGATCCCTCCAATACGAACGATTGTTCTAGTTCAGGATGCTTATGCATGGGGAGGCTAGCTCCGGGCTCCCATTTTAGAAGGCAAGTCATTTCGCCTTTTTCTTTATCCTCATATAATACTTTGATTTCGATGCCTTTAAATTGACTTGGCGACCATTCGATTTGTCCTGGGTCTACATAGGTAGAAGCTCCTATAGTCGCTTGAACTTTGGGTTTTCTGCTTGCCATTGGTTTTCTCCCCCACAAACTTTGAATTTCTTATTATACATATTAACTTTGTAATAAAGAAATTTACGGTATACATCACTAGTCAAGATAGATTTTCTGATGCGCCTGTTAGAAGTGCAGCACAAATGTTTTTTGGTCGTTTTGATGATCTTATCCGTTACGTTGCACCGCACTTGTTTCAGTAGCTTTAATCGCCAATTAACTTAATGAGGAAAAATTATGTTATTAAATGCTTGGTTTCCCTCCGTCCAGATAGGAAATGATTATTCTGCTATTCGTGACTGGGCGCAAGCAGCTGAGGATTTGGGTTATGAGTATATCGAAGTTCCAGATCACGTTTTTGGTGCAACAGAAAGAAATGGTTGGAAACCCCGATACGATGCATTTGCGCCATTTCATGAAACTTTTACGACAATGGCGTATCTGGCAGCTACAACCAAACGTATTAAACTATCGTCTGGAGTTTTAATTTTACCGCAACGTCAAACCGGGGTCGTTGCAAAGCAAGCGGCTGAGGTCGACATCCTGAGCGGTGGACGGATGAGACTTGGTGTAGGAGTCGGCTGGAACCATGTAGAGTATGAGGCACTAAATTGCGAATGGAAAACTCGCGGCATAAAGCAGGGCGAGCAAATACAGGTTCTTAGAAAACTTTGGACCGAGAAGTTAATAAGCTACGAGGGACGTTTTCACAACTATTATGAGGTTACTGTTGTTCCGTCCCCTATACAACGTCCAATACCAATTTGGCTTGGAGGATCGGCGGATAACGTTATAAAAAGAGCGGCAAAGCTCGGGGATGGATGGATGCCCATTCTACCACCCGACGATACTGCTAAAGTTGCACTTCAAAAATTATCCGAGTACCTAGATAAATTTGGACGCAACAGGGCCAACTTTGGAATTGAAGCATGGCTGAGGTTCTATGAAAATACCCCACATGCATGGGCAGTAGCAGCAGATGGATGGCGTAAATTGGGAGCAGATATGGCTATGCTCTATCCTATGTGGCAAATCGATGGAGTTGATGCACAGATTGAAATTCTGCGTAAATTTAAGGAAGTGGCAGCAGAATAAGGTACTGTAACCGGACCTCTTCACTAGCTAAACGATGGATTATTCTGGAGAAGAGTTGTGAGCGACACAATCAATACAGCTGAGCGGGCCGTTACGTAAAAAATTGCAAAAAACAACGACCACGCCGCCTTAAAAAGCTCTTCTTCATTTTATATCTAGAACGCCCCACAGTGACTCAGCTGAATTCAATACCTGTTGATAAGTTGGGCTAAGTTACCATCTTCTTTATAATGTTACTTGAGTAGCTATTACGGCATTATCTTTATGACGCTGTTTTCCAGGGTCCAAAATCCTTACCCGTATCGGCAAACTCATACCCTATGACGGTCTCATCACCCACAACCCATCCATCATGCCCAGGTGCAAAATAGTAGGCATCGCCAGCAGAAGCCTCGATTTCTGTTCCATCATTATGAACACATTTGAGGGTTCCTTGAACGATGACGCCAACATGACCGGCTTGACAACTATCACCACCAACAGCTGGTTTAACGCACTCAGACCACTTCCACCCGGGTTCCAAAACCAACTTCGTGGCATTTATGTTTCCTAATTTTACAACCGCGGCATGCGTTTTAGGTGGAGATTTTATTTCATCTGCGTCGTCGAATGACTTTTTATACAAATTTGTCATTAGTTTCTCCAAATAATTTGGTTAAAATATTACTTATTTCTATTGAGATAGATACACCAAAATTCCAAATGCCTCCCCCAAATTCCTCGAAAAAAAAAAGCCCCTTATATGACACTCTCACCTCGACCATGGAAAATAGCCGATATTAATACAATTTAAATAAAAAAGAACAGTTATTAAATGGTTATTTTTTAAATAGTTTGGTTAAAGAGGTCACGTAGATCATTGAATTTACATACTTCTTAAAACCTGCCCTGAAAACGATCCTGTAGACTCCCCATTCTCTAAAGTAACAACTCCATTTACAATAGTAGCGTCTATTCCCTCTGCTTTTTGAACTAACCGACGTGAACCTGCCGGCAGGTCTGTTTTAACCTCCGGCAAGGCTGGCTTAATTTTTTCTGAATCAAAAACTACTATATCCGCAGCCATACCTTTTCTCAACAAGCCTCGGTCATTAAAGCCCCAAGCCGAAGCATTCTCGAATGTTAACTTTTTAATTGCCTCTTCAAGACTAAATTTTTGTTTTTCTCTTACCCAATAGCTCAGCAAATGAGTTTGGAGAGACGATCCCATTTCCTGACAGACGTGGGCACCGGAATCAGAAAATGTGGCGAGAGTTCGCGGGTGCTTCAGCATGCTAAGTACTTCTTCGGGATTCTCGTTAACCAGGGGTTGCACGAACACTAGATCTTCGTTTTCAATGATTAGATCTAATATTGTCTCAACCGGACTTAACGATTTGGCTTTTGCTATATCCTCTATGCTTGGATCATCCCAATTTACATCAAACATAGGGAAAAGATTCTTGTAATCTGGTTTTCTTGGATCAGTTGTAGCGGCACCACCTCCCTGAAAATCCGTGCCTTTAGGTTTCATTTGAGCTTCTTCGGCTATTAACCTCTCACGAGTTTCCCTATCTTGAAACTTTGCTTTTTGTTCTGCAAATGATAAGGCTCTAACTTCTTTCCATGTGGGCAATGTGTCGAATGGCAAGTATGACTTAAATGAAAAAATGGCATTGATAGAACGGGTAGTTCCCTGTCCAAATATTTGGCCCCCAGCTGCCGCGATTTGGTCCATCCATTCATATTGATATTTCCATGAATTGGGCTTGTCCCCCTGACTTGTAGATAATGTTCCAAACATTATTGGACGACCCAAATTTGTGGCTATTTCACGAAGGTCATTTAGGAACTTTCGCTGCGCTTCACCGCCTGACACATCGGGTCCAATTTGAAATATTCCCGTGTTTAACTCAGACATAGCTTCAACGAGTTTATATATCTCGGCCCAGTTCGCAATTCTGCTAGCTACTGGCCCACCGTCAGGTCTTATGTGTGTAGTAGCACGTGATGTCGAGAGGCCAACAGCACCGGCGCGCACTGCCTGCTGAACGGCATCAAACATCGCCTTCAATTCATCCTCATTAGCCTCCTGGTCTAAAGCTCGCTCGCCCATAACGTACATTCGAAGGGCGGAATGACCTATGTAGGAAGCGTAATTAATGCCCTTTGGCAGAGCATCTAGATTTTCGAGATACTCAGGAAAAGTCTCCCAGTTCCAGTTTATTCCTTTTACCATTGCTTCCTTTGGAATATCTTCTACCGCCTCCATACACTCAGCAAACCACTCTCTAGCGTCAGGTTTGCAAGGAGCTAACGCAAAACCGCAATTTCCCATGACTGCTGTTGTAACCCCGTGCCAACAGGAACATGTTCCCATGGGATCCCAGGCTACTTGGGCATCCATATGAGTGTGGCCGTCAATAAAGCCCGGTGCCACAATTCTACCATCGGCGACTATAACTTTTTCTGCGGGTTCTGCAATTCGACCTATCTCAACCACTTTACCGCTTCGAACTCCAACGTCCGCTCTGTATCGGGGCATACCAGACCCGTCAACGACGTTACCATTCTTTATTAATAAATCTAATGACATGTTCAGACCTCCCCCGTTTAACCTAGGCCTAATGCTAGCCACCTACTTATTTTTTTTGCAATCACAGGAACGATTTGTATAACGCAGATTAGATTTGTTATCGCCGAACAAAAAAGCGGTTCCCCTAAACCGACCTAACTCTATTCGATGCGCTAGCCTCTCAAAGCCATAAACGCAATACCGACACCAATACCAACAACCGTGACAGCAAAACCAATGCTAAACGGTATGAAGAGCCGTTTTGCTTTGTTCTTCATATTTGGTTTTATTGATCTCACTCGTTTGCAACCGATTTCGTCATCAAATAGGGACTGGCCCAACGATATTCCAATCTAGCTTCATAATGAACTAAACAGCTCATTATATCTATAATTTGTTAAACAAGAATTTGCCTAAAGGAAAATTTCCTTTGTATGGTTTAATCATGAAACAATTATCGACTACTCTTGGCCTCGTCTTCTTCCTCTACTTTGCTAATGCAGTAAGTTCTTTGGTAACCGGGCAAGACTATAACGACGTCCTAAAAGATAGCCAAAAAATCACAATAGAGGGTTTTTCCAGAGGTGATAGGAAAGAGCTGGATGCTTATCTGTACCGTGCAACCGGAAGTGGGTCCTTACCGGCCCTCATTGCGCTCCATGGAGCGGGCGGGATTTTCCCTTATCAACTATGGTGGGCTAGAGAAATTTCAAAAAAGGGATATTCTGTTTTATTTGTAGATCATTACTGCACACGTGGTCATCTTTGCGAAATAACGACAGGTGATGACGACCCAACCCGCGGCGCCATTATGAAAAATTGGCAAAGCGTTAGTCCAAGACAACGGGTAATGGATGCCATGGCAGCATACCATTGGTTGTCCAAGAAAACCTTTGTGCAAAAGAATAGTATTGGGCTTATCGGATGGTCATGGGGTGGATCCTCGGCTCTATTCGCGCAGAAATTTTCACGAAAGTTTTCTCTTCCCAATGGTGGATTTAAGGCTACAATTTCGTTTTACCCGAACCTAAAGCATTTGTTGGATACGCCTCAATGGTCTCGGTCTGGTCCCATAGAACAACCCGCGCTTATACTATACGGAAAAGCCGACACACTTGAATCTCAAGAATCTTATCAAACGCTTGTGGCTGCTGGATATTCAGGAGAAATCAAAGTAGTGGGCTTTAATGGTGCGTATAGAAAATTCGATGAATTAGGAGATTATCGCGAGAAATACCACCCATCGGTTGGATATTTTCCAAAGGCATTTAATAAAAAAGCATTTGATAGTTCTCAGCAATTGGTAACAGACTTTTTGCACAAAAACCTCCGATAGTATTGCCATAGTGCCGGAAAAGCGGGGAGTTTCAGAGGGAAACCCAATCTTGGAACCACCGCGACACTAGCCCCACGCCCCTACTTCTCTAGGAGGGAATGGTGCTAGAAAATTCAATCATTAAATTAGCCTTTTGCGAAATTTCCTCTAACTTTGGGCAGTTTAATCGCGGAGCGGTTACTGGACGATGTTTTATTATAAAATCCCAAAAGCAAACAAAAGAAACATCCGCTTGAGAAATTTTATTACCCATTACCCATGGTCCTATCACCATACTCTCCATCGCCTCTACACCATCTTTAGTTTGCTCATACATTTTATCTACCCATGGGCGATAAACTTTTTCAGCCGGACGTTTCGCATTTATACCCTCCTCATAATAGCAAGAAACAGATTTCTCAACCGCTCCCGCGGCAATCCCAATGATATTCAACATTTGGGTGCGCGCTTCACCTGTTGACGGCGTGAGAGCTCTATCCGACCCGACTAATCTATCTAAATAATCCAAAATTGTTGCACTATCTGCCAGTGCCATTCCGTCATCTGTCTCTAATGCTGGGACTCTGCCTAATGGATTAAGCTTTTTTAATTGTTCGAGCTCTTCTGGAATACTCGCGCGCAAGGCAAGATGTTCATAGTCTAACTTATATAACGACAACGTGGTGCCAACCCGTCGAGTAAATGGAGATCCAAAACTACCATAAAGCTTCATGTGAATTATTCCATAAAAGAAGTGTAAAGATTACCGTCGGTTATCATTATGCGATGATAGACATGTTGGTTGCAAGTCTATCAAACCTTTGTTGAAGGATAAAAAGGGCAGTGACGTTAGATAGCGCCCGGACGTAATAACATTGATTGTCGGGTCAGAACAAAAACAATTAAATAGGCAGAAGATAACCATTGTATGCCCATCCCCCCTGCTCAAAAAATTGTTCTATTTCTTCTGTAACTGAGCCTAACATATCTAAAGAAGTGAGCTACTGCATAGTCAACAGTTTAGGAATAAACTCTGCCTGCGTAAATTTTTCCATGTGCGCCATAAAGGCTTTGTCGTCAGTATATTTTTCTACGATACAAACTTCTCGTTTTTCTTCATCAATAAAAAAAAATCATATGTTATTGTCCCAATTTCATTTTTTGCGATATCTACCATTTTCCTCGTTTGCGCTTTGAAAGTAGGAATATTGTCAGTAGTTATTTTTGCCTTAACTATATTATATAATTCGTTGCTTATACTTTCTCTCAAACCTCTCTTTAACCCCAAAGGAAATAACCAATAACCATACCAATAATAATTCCCCCTTTTAAGGCCTCAAGCACGCTCATGTATGGATGCCGTCTAACAAATGATGTTGCCCATTGCCAAATCATGGCCCCTCGCCTCCGTATTGACAAAATTTAAGAATTTGAAGTTATAAAATTTGATGCATTTTGCCTACAATGAAAATAGCCTTTCAAGTCCATAGATTGAAAAGATCTCTGATTTCTGAAGGATCAACGCCTTACAACCAATTCCATAATCTCAGTTTTCCGGATAAAGTGCATTAGAAGGATATTTGAAAGTTAAGTTTGTGCTCAATTTGCGAATTTGTAATAATAGAAGTAATTTAAATAAGGGCTATAATTTAATTCGAACAGTTGGGGGCGAGATATGGCAAATGTGCATAAAGGAAAATGTTTTTGCGGGAGTGTGGAAATCGAAGTTAATGGAGAACCTGAGGGAATGGGATATTGTCATTGTTCCTCCTGCAGATCATGGTCCGCGGCCCCGGTAAATGCCTTCACGTTGTGGAAGCCCGAAGCCGTCCGCGTTACCCAAGGTGCCGACAAACTTAATATGTTCGAGAAAACTGAAGTCAGCCAACGACAATATTGCATTGACTGCGGCGGACACATAATGACTGGACATGCTCCTTTGGGATTGATCGATGTTTACAGCGCTACGATACCATCGTTAGAATTTTCTCCAGGACTACATGTTAACTATTCGGAAAGTGTTTTACCGATTAAAGACGGGTTACCAAAATTCAAAGATTTTCCAGGTGATTTTGGAGGATCTGGTGAAACAATGGACGAATAAATCGGTCGACTACCCAGTTCCGTTGCCTTTTAGACACTTTACTCATGGTGCACGGCGCGATAACAGTGGATATTGCTACCTAACCATAAGTTAAAAATTATAGAGGAGAAAGATGGTTGCAGTTAAGATGATAATCCGCTGTTTAAGATCTCTTCTATAATTGCTGTTATCTCTTTAAGACTGCAACCATGCAATTAACCAAGCAATAGTCGTGCCAACTAATAGAATTGGTAGATAAATTCCTTGCTTCGTTATCGGTAACTAGCTTTTTCCAGCGCCGGAGAATTATATAGTTCTAAACCCCCCGTCCGCCATTATGATGCCACCTGTAACGTATGCCGATAAATCGGAAGCAAGAAAAATTGCTGGACCGACGATATCTCTTGGCTTGCCGGCTCTACCAAGCGGCGTGTGATCCAAGACCTGCTTTACCATGTCTGGATTAGCATCACGGGTCCCCTTATTAAGCGGGGTCTCTATAAGCCCCGGTCCGATCGCGTTAACACGAACCCCGTCCACACCAAGTTCAGCCGCAAACGCCCTTGTAAGTCCCAGTACACCATGCTTAGAGGTTGTATAGGCTGCTGAGTTGGGCCAAGATACATGTAAAAAAGACTGAATAGAACCTATGTTGACGACGCGTCCATTTGTATCGCGAAGCTGCGGCAAAAACGCGTGTGTCACATTAAAAACTCCCTTTATATTAACCTCAAGAATGTCATCCCAATCTTTTACCACCGTATCTTTGTCTCCCGTAATCGGAGTCCGGCGATTAATTCCTGCGTTATTTACCAAAATGGAAGTTGCCCCTAACTGAACCGCTATTTCTTCAGCTGCCACATCACAAGCATCGCGATCGGTAACATCTAGTCTAAGACTGATCGCAGTTTTTCCTGCTTTCAAAATCGCCTCAGCAACATTAGCTCCTGCGGTCTCGTTAATGTCTAAAATCGCCACCGCCGCTCCCTGCTCCGCATAGCCCAAAGCAATAGCCTCCCCTATTCCCGATCCGCCACCAGTTACAACCGCAATGTGGCCTTCTAATAAATTCCCCATATTATTAATCCTTTAAATGCCCCATACTTTTTGCTTTAGTGAAAATGAATTAAACTAAAGGCGCTAAATGCAAGTTTTACAATTTCTGTGAACACTTTGAAAAAAAAAGCCTATCATCAAGCCACCCATTTTCCCAAGTCAGAAATTTAGCTCTCCTGTCAAACAGCCGCTACTAGCAAAATCTGGGAAATAAAAACGAGTGGGCAGGCTGTATGACTGCTCAAACATTGTTAAATTGCCGCTGAACTCACTTAGTTTAATTACCAGTATAGTGTAGCAGTCAACGTTACTCAAAGAACGGTTTTTTTATTTATTTTTAAAAATAACGAACTCTTAGCCCCACACCTAGCATCTCTCGGCTTTTTTATAAGAATTGATTAGTGCCTGCCGACCCGAAGTACTGGTGTGGCGCCTTCAGGCAAAATATCAAGTAAAGGCGGATCGGGCATCCTGGCATCCATAAAATGCATTGCTATGCCACGGCGCGGCTTTTGCGTATGATTTTTCAACGATCTATGAGGCATACGGCAATGGTGAATCGCCAAGCCTCCGGATGGCAATTCAGCTGGAACCGCTCCACTATCGTCTATGTTACTAATGGAGAAGTAAAATCCTTTTTTTTCTGACGTGTCCCAAAGTTGTTCATGCTGAAGAATATTCTTGTGTCCACCGGGCAAATACCACATGCACCCATTCTCGACGGTAGCGTCGTCAAGTGCTAACCAAAAGGTAATCGTCCGATCGTTTTCAACGTTGAAATACTGATTATCCTGATGCCAATCCACTTCACCGCCGGTGCCAGCGGGTTTATATATTCCTTGATAATGGATCAACCGAATATCTGGCCCAATTAAACATTCCACAATATCCAGCAACCGGCTGTCATTTATCAGCATGCGAAAGATCGGATGTTGCAGATGTGCCGTACGAATTTGGTAAACTTGGTATTCATCATCGCTATCGTCGCCAGATTGGACATTATCCAAAGCGCCCTCCTGGGCAAGCCGGGCGACAGTCATCATGTAGCACTCCTTTAAATGCTCGATCTCCTGAACCTCCAGAAATCCATCATTCAAAAGAAAACCTTCCTCCCAAAAAGTTTTGATCTCCTTATCCGAAAGCTTCACTAGTTGATCCTAACGGCCTCCTTAAATCAACGTTCTATTTAATATTAAATATATCTACAAATAACTGTTATCGATTTAGGTGTAAATACCGCCGTCCTAGTACAAATTGGAAAATTAAAAACACGACCCTTTCCAGCATATGGCGGAGGCCAGCAAACCACCGTCTGAAATTCTGCAGCCCATTCTTCCTCTAGGACGTGCTGTCTTTATTTGATTTATCGGGCTTTCGAGTTTTTATTTCGTTTTTATTCGCTTTCAATTCAACCGAATCATACGAAAAATGGTTCGTATCATCGGGTGTTTTGACACGAACACTTCGAGTAAAACTCGTTATTTTCTTTCCTCGCATTATATTTTCCCCTACCAATATTAATGATCAGTAACAGCTAAGTTCATAACTATTAAGTCGGTAAAAAATCTAATAATTCAGAAACCAATTCATCGGGTCGCTCTTCAGGAATGAAGTGACCACAATCGAGCGCCCGTCCTCGAACGTTTGTCGCCCGTCCACGCCAGACATTCAACATGTCTAGGCTTTCGCCCGTCTGCCACCCCTGACGCTTCGTCATATTTCCTGCCCAAAGCACCATCACAGGACAAGACAGCATTTTACCTCTGTCAGCGTCGTCATGCTCCAGATCGAGTTTAACTCCGCGGTAGTCTGCACACATTGCCCTAACAGTATCGGGATCCGAGAAGCAGCGCAGATATTCAGCGTATGCTTCGTCAGTAAAAGCACTCCTATCCGCACTCCAGGTGTCAAGGAAAAGGTCAAGAAATAGTTTGGCATTATTTACCATAACTGTCTCTGGAAAAGGAGCTGGTTGCCGCATCAAATGCCAGTGGAACCAAGAATAGGCAAGAGAAGAATCCATATTTTCGAACGCCTCCTGAGAAGGGACAACGTCCAGATTTGTAAAGGTCACTACTCTATTGGGGTGGTCTAAGGCCATGCGCAAACCGACGCGCACCCCCCGATCGTGACCAACTAAATGAAAGTTCTCAAATCCCAATGATTGCATCACTGCGACCTGATCGTTAGCCGTTGTCCGCTTACAATAGGTGGATAAGTCATCATCGCTTGAAGTGGGCTTGTCGCTGTCACCGTAACCCCGAAGATCCGGGCAAACGACGGTATAATGTTTTGCCAAACTCGGCGCTACCTTGTGCCATTCGACATGACTCTGCGGATAACCATGCAACATTAACAAGGGCGGGCCCGTGCCACCGTGTACCACATGAATATTGCATCCGTCGATATTGATCCGGGAGCGCTCGAAACTGTCGAACATTCTCTCCTCCGATATTTTATTTTTCCGACCTCATCCTAGATATTAACTTTAATTAGCGGGTTTAATACAGTCAACGGGGCTGTTATTAATGAATATATCTAATCATTAACTCCACCATCGCTCCAAACGAACCCCCGCATTAAGTATTAAACCAGAACCGTAACAACTATACTGTGATTAAGTATTTGGA
>CAYFGZ010000021.1:0-37300 GCA_964342575.1 uncultured Nisaea sp.
GAATAAGAGGCCATGCAACACAAGCCGCCCCCAACCCAGCTGCCGAGACGCTTGCAACATGGATGAAATCCCGTCTCGTTTTATCGTCGTTTGTATCAGACATTCGAATTAGCTTCCCCCATAAAACCTAAGACCAAATCTTACTCTACAAATCACCTAAAGGACCCGTATAATTGGTGCGACACGTGGTCGCGTTATCAAGCCAGCCATCAACTTTTTCTTTACTAATAACTCGTATACTGCAGGAGGCCCCAAAATGCAAAGGAACCTGAAAAAAATGTTCGATATTTTTACAAAAAAAATTTAGATTTAACTATGCGCATAGCCTTATTTCAACCCGATATCCCTCAAAATACTGGTTCAATCATCAGACTTTCAGCCTGTTTTGGTATATCATTAGATATTATTGAGCCTTGCGGCTTTGTTTTTTCCAACACAAAATTGCGGCGTTCCAGCATGGATTACTTCGAATATGCCAATATCGAACGCCACAAATCTTGGGAAAATTTTATAAAATGCCAAGTTAATTCTAGATTGGTGCTTATTACGACCAAGGCTACTAAAACTATAGACAAGTTTTCATTTCATACCGACGAT
The DNA here is from genome assembly GCA_964342575.1 of uncultured Nisaea sp. Taxonomy (GTDB): domain Bacteria; phylum Pseudomonadota; class Alphaproteobacteria; order Thalassobaculales; family Thalassobaculaceae. The sequence continues at coordinate 598 of CAYFGZ010000021.1, forward strand.
ACGTTACTTCTGGGACAAGAAACTAGTGGCGTCCCCGAAGCGGTTCACCGTGCAATCCCCTCTAAAGTGCGCGTCCCCATGCTACGGGGACGGCGATCATTGAACGTCGCTATCTGCGCCAGTATAGTACTCTGGGAAGCCCTGAAGCAAACAAACTATTTAACGTCAGCAGATTAAACTCCTGCCCGCCTTCTCACTCGTTTTCTATTACGCTGCCGATTTTGGCCGCCAGTCATTTCCAAGCCATCGGATGCAGAACTGAACTCACCCAATGTATCTACGATTTTCTGCAAACTGGGCCTTGGACCTGAAGCCTGACTTTCCAACTCACTTCTCATAACAGCCAAATGCAACGGGGTCGTTCCACAACAACCACCAATTATTTTTGCGCCCGCAGCGCGCGCCAAAGAAGCGTACTTGGCCATGAGTTCCGGGGTACCATCATAATGGATGTGACCATTTACATATTTGGGTATTCCTGCATTTCCCTTGGCTATGATTGGTATACTGATATCCTGTGATGAAAATCCCAATACCGTTCTAAGTAAATCACTAGCGCCCACCCCGCAATTAGCTCCAAATGCTATCGGTTTATTCGGTAGAGACTGAATCATTAATGTCATATCAACGGACGTCAGGCCCATCATTGTTCGACCCGCGGTATCGAAGCTCATAGTCCCACACCACGAAAAGCCGAGCAGGGAAAACGCCTCAGCTGCTGCCTTGAACTCTTCTGACGCGGATATAGTCTCGAGCCAAAGGATATCAACTCCGCCAGCTATAAGGCCTTCAGCCTGCTCGTGAAATATTTCTACAGCTTGTTCATGTATCAACGGTCCTATCGGAGCGAAGACTTCTCCAGTCGGGCCTATACTGCCAGCCACGACTACTTCCTTAGTCGACTGATCTGCCACATTTCTTGCTAGTTCGGCCGCGACTCGATTTATTTCGAACACTTTATTGTGGGCACCATGCAGTTTTAACCGAGAAGCATTGCCGCCAAACGTATTAGTCAGAAAGATGTCTGCCCCTGCATCTATTGAATCACGGTACAGTTTTGATATACGCGCGGGAAACTCTATATTCCAAAGTTCAGGTGAATCGCCTGACTGTAGGCCTGCCGCAAATAAATTAGTTCCTGTGGAGCCATCCGCAAGCAACCAGGAATTTTCGGCCAAAAGTTTTTCCAGCTTCTTCGACATTTTAATCCCAACGGTGATGCATACAAAGAGTTAATACCTGGCGTGTGATAGCTAATGTTTCCTGATGATATTAACTTTTAGCCTTTGACAGGGCCTGTTCTAGATCTTGTAGGATGTCGTCAATATGCTCCAGGCCGATTGATAGTCGAACATAGCCTTCGGAAACTCCCGTTTTTAACTGTTCATCTGGAGAAAGTTGGCTATGCGTAGTGCTAGCAGGATGAATAGCAAGCGACCTGGCATCTCCAATATTCGCAACATGATAAAAGAGTTCGAGGGAGTCGATAAATTTTTGTCCTGCCGCAGCACCGGCCTTAAGCTCGAATCCTACTAGTCCCCCTAGACCCCCTTTAAGATAGGTTTCGGCCCGCCTTTTTTCGGCACCGGCCTGCAAACTGGGGTGGATGACATTTTTGACGGTAGGTTGCTTTGAAAGGAAATCGGCAACGGATTGCGCGTTACGACAATGCTCTCTCATCCGCAACGGTAAGGTTTCCAAACCTTGTATAACCTGGAATGCATTAAATGGAGAAAAAGCGGAGCCTAGATCTCGTAGAAGGGTGGTCCTGGCTTTTATTATATAAGCGACCGGACCAATAGGTTCAACAGCTTTGACCCAGACGGCTCCGTGGTAGGACGGGTCGGGCTCGTTCAGGGCGGGCTGGCGTTCCTTGAAGTCTTCCCAGGGAAAATTACCGCCATCTACTATAAGCCCCCCGATTGAAGTGCCGTGACCACCTATATACTTAGTTGTTGAATAAACAATGACTGCTGCACCATGTTCAAATGGTCGACAGATTATAGGCGCCGCCGTATTGTCCATGATGAGTGGTATGCCTAATTCTCGTCCGATTGAAGCTACTTTTGAAATTGGAAAAACATGGAGCTTTGGATTTGGGAGCGTTTCTGCATAATAAGCCCGCGTTTTCGAATCGCTGGCATTTCGAAACTCTTCCGGGTTAGCTGGGTCTACAAAACGGACTTCAATGCCTTGATCTTTCAAGGTATTGTTGAACAGATTCCAGGTCCCCCCATAGAGATCCGTAGAACTTACAATATTGTCCCCCGCCTTCGCTAAGTTCTGGATTGCCATTGCGCTGGCGGCTTGACCCGAGCTAACAGCCAGCGCTGCTGCACCGCCCTCCAAGGCCGTGATTCGTTGTTCAAGTACATCGCAAGTAGGGTTCATTATTCTCGTATAGATATTGCCAAGTTCAGCGAGCGAGAAAAGGTTTGCCGCATGCTCAGTGTTTTTAAATTGATAAGAAGTAGTCTGATAAATTGGCACCGCCACCGCACCCGTCGTTGGATCCGCACGATATCCAGCATGCAAAGCTAATGTCTCTGGCTGTTTTGTTGTATTTAAAGTAGTTGTCATTTCGATCGTCCCCAAGCTAGCAGGTTCAAAACCTTCATCTGGTCATTCACCGGCGATTAATGCTAACGGAGAGGTTTGCTTAGAAATGGAGAAGATTTCCCACTTTCCATGTATCTTAGCGGGATAACCTCCCACGCTTTAGCTGTATTTTTTGTGCGCCCGCAAGCTGAAGCTCAAATCGGCGCTAAAGTAGCTCTAGCACCAATATACACTATATGTCAATATATAAACATATCTTTATGTTTATGAATTATATCGTAAAAAACAAAATAAGCTGGAAGACAGATAGCTAAAAGCGCTAAATACCTATTTGGGGTGCTACCTTGGTATGTTCTGACGGCGGGTCACGATGCCTAAATACAAGCTAAAAATAGAGTATGACGGGCGCAATTTCGTTGGCTGGCAGCGCCAAGATAATGGGCCTTCCATCCAGGCGGCTATCGAAGATGCACTTTTCAACTTCTCAAAAGAGAGAGCCCAAGTTGTTGGAGCCGGAAGGACGGACTCCGGCGTACATGCTTTATCGATGATTGCGCACATAGAGTTAAAGAATACGAACCCCGACCCGGTTACCGTTAAAAGAGCCCTAAATTTCCATCTAGGGTCGCAGAGAATTAGTATATTGGAAACAGAACTCGCGCCAGCCACATTTCACGCGCGTTTCTCGGCCACAAAAAGAAGATATTTATACCGAATTCTTAATCGAACGGCTCCCCCGGCTCTTGAAATTGGCCGCGTCTGGTTTATCCCTCGTAACCTCGACACAGAAAAAATGTCGCAGGCGGCCAAAGAACTAGTTGGCGAACATGATTTTAGTAGTTTTAGAGCAAAAGACTGCCAAGCGGCATCAGCAACGAAAACGTTAAGTCGACTCGATGTCGAACGTTATGGAAGCGAAATACATATCTCTGCTGAGGCGCGATCATTTTTGCATCGGCAAGTTAGAAATATAGTGGGAACCCTCAAATTAGTTGGCGAAGATAGATGGTCAATTGCACAAGTAAAAAATGTTTTGTCCGCAAGAGATAGATCACAAGCTGGCCCCACTGCTCCTCCCGAAGGTCTATACTTGGCGGACGTTATTTACGATTAGGCAACTAACGAACGCTTCCCAGAATAGAGAGCAGAGAGATACTAAAAATAAAATCAAATGCAACTACAGCCAAAGCGGCAAAGCGCGAAATAGTTAGCTGCCTCCGCGCTATTTCAAAATATAAAAATACAGCAAGGACGTAAGCTACCAAAAGCATACTCGTTCCAAAAGCTGTCGTCACTCCTTCCACCAAACCGATGTTGGAAGCAAAAGCAAAAAAATAACCGGTAGGAACGGAGGCCCAATTATATGGTATCAGATAAGGTAATGCGCGATCTCCAGCATCTAAAAAGTCCAAAATATGGATCACCAACAGCGGATAAACTAGCCAAGAGATACCATAAATCAACATATCCCGAATGCCTTCATGAAAGCTGTAGGTGGCATCGCCAGAAGCAAAAACTGTTGAACCAATAACAACAATATTTGCCGGTAACACGAGTGCCGCCGCCACATATGACCTCCAGAAACCAGTCACCGATATATTAAATGATCCAGAAATATCAGGTCGGCGAACAGCTATCCCCAAAACACCGTTTAGAGAATTTAAAGTTTCAGAGTAAAGTGCTCCCATCAATCAAACCGGATGACGAGCAAAAAAACGCCTCAATAACGCGGAATAAACGTCTGTTAGCGCTTTTATGTCTTCAACATTCACATGCTCGTTAATTTTGTGCATGGTCTTGCCAACTATTCCAAATTCTATCACTGGACAATAATTTCTGATAAAGCGAGCATCGGATGTTCCGCCTGTCGTGCTCAACTCCGGCGACACCCCAAGAACCTCCTTGACGGAAGCGATCAAATCGTCGGACAAAGTACCGGGTTCTGTAACAAATGCATCGGACGAACAAGCCGTTTTCAATTCATAATTACCACCAACTTCATCAAACATGTTTCGCAGCCAATGTTCTATTCCTTCGGCTGTCTTACTATCGTTGAAGCGAATATTAAAAGTTGCCGTTACCTTGTTTGGGATCACGTTAGAAAAAGAATTACCCGTATCAATCGAAGCGATAGCTACCGTCGTCGGAGGGAAATAATTTGTCCCTCCATCAAGTTGTTCCTCCGCAAGCGGGGCCATCATCTTCACCAATTTCGACAAAGGATTATCGGCTAATCCGGGGTAAGCCGTATGGCCCTGGGTGCCATAAACTGTTAACCATCCGGTAAAGCTCCCGCGCCTTCCAATTTTTGCCATTTCACCTAAATATTCCGGGTTAGTTGGTTCTCCAACTATGCAGGCATCAATGACTTCACCTCGGGTTGAGAGCCACTCTAGAACTTTTACGGTACCATTAATTGCCGGCCCCTCTTCATCACCCGTTATCAATAAACTAATTGTTCCCGGCAACGCGGATTCTAACTGACTTCTATACTGCTGCACACCACTAATAAAAGAAGCTATCGCTGATTTCATATCAGCAGCACCCCTACCAAATAGCTTTCCATCCAATATCGCTCCCGAGAAGGGATCTTCATTCCATTGATCAAAATCCCCCGCTGGAACGACGTCAGAATGTCCTGCAAAGCAAAAATTAGGGCCCGTGTCACCAAGCTTAGCATACAAGTTGTCAACGTCTGGAGTGCCCGATTGCGAGAACACCAATCGAATACAATGGAACCCTATTTCTTCCAGAACCTTCTGGAGTTCATCCAGCGCACCACCTTCATTAGGAGTTACACTAGGACAGCGGATAAGACGCTGACTTAATTCTACTGGATCAATACTTTCTCTTTCTTCTGCCACAGAAGCCTAATCACGCAAAAGCTCGTTTATAGATGTCTTGCCGCGTGTCTGTTCATCAACCTGCTTCACAATGACAGCACAATACAGGGACGGTCCCGCCGAACCGTCTGGGAGCGATTTTCCTGGAAATGTTCCGGGGACGACAACAGAGTATGCCGGCACCCTCCCCATAAGAATTTCTCCGGTATCTCTATTTATTATCTTGGTTGATGCCCCTATATAAACCCCCATACTCAAAACCGAACCTGTCTCAACTATAACTCCCTCGGCTACCTCCGAGCGCGCTCCAATAAAACAATCATCTTCAATGATTACCGGGTCTGCCTGCATAGGTTCCAGGACGCCCGCTATTCCGGCCCCACCAGAAATATGGCAATTTTTTCCAATTTGAGCACACGAGCCTATCGTGGCCCAAGTATCAACCATCGTTCCACTGTCAACGTAGGCCCCTAAATTTACAAAACTGGGCATCAAAACCACGCCGGAAGCAACATATGCGGACCGCCGCACAACGCAATTTGGAACAGCTCTCAACCCCGCATCACGAAACTTAGCATCTGACCATCCCGAAAACTTTGAGGGTACTTTATCCCACCAATTTGAAGCTCCTCTATCCCGATCTATCGGTCCCCCTGGTATAGATCCCATATCATTCAATCTAAAGGATAATAATACTGCTTTTTTTAACCATTGATTTACCCGCCATTTATGATTCCCTAAGGGGGAAGCCACCCGTTCTATTCCCGAATCCATCGCTTCAAGAGCTACTTCTACGGCATCTCTATATTCTCCTTTTGTTGCATTATCGATGGAATTTCGGTCTTCCCAAGCTCGATTTATCGTCGTTTCAAGTTGGCCATCACTCATGTCGTTTAATTCCCGTTTTTGTTTTAATTTGGTGACTGCTTTTAAAAATGCTCCCAAGGTATTCGACTGTCAAGCGACTGTGGCACAATTAAGCCTATCATTTGATTATCCTCGCCAGCCAGGTTTTTAATTCATTTATTTCACAATCAATATGCTCGACTGAGAGAGCATCCGAAGACCATTCTTTACTATGCCTTAACCAAACGGTCTTCATTCCCAACTCAGACGCTGGTCGCAAATTCTTAGCCATGTCATCGACCATTACTGCTTGACTAGGCAGTATATCAAATTCGCGTATCATTTTTTTATAAGGAGCTGGATCTGGTTTTGGAACAAAGTCACCCGCAACGATATCAAATATATCTTCAAATACTTCATAAATGCCCAGTTGCTGCGTTACCCTCTCAGCATGCAGAACCGAGCCATTTGTATAGATTACGCGTTTTCCCGGCAACTTTATTAATAGATCTCTTAGTTGCTCATCTCTTTTTAAGTCACGGACGTCTATATCGTGCACAAAATCCAAAAATTCTGAAGGATCCATCTCATGTTCCACCATCAAGCCTCGCATCGTAGTGCCGTATTTTTGGAACATTTTTTTTTGTAGGTCCCGGGCATCTGATTCGTTCAGGTGAAATTCATTTTGGATAAAGATGGTCATACGTTTTGACACCTTAGAAAATAGATCAGTATCTACGTTATAAAGCGTATTATCCAGATCAAAGACCCAGGTAGTTATATTATCAATATTCAATATTACATTTCCGCCAGTTGTTTCTTTAATTAATAGCTGGCACCCTGTATTGATCTTAAGCAGAAAACAAGGTTTATGATCTATAAATTACGTATATCCTGTAACCGATTTTCTATACCAAAACAGTGGAATCAACCCATGAGTAGATATAAAGACTTCGCTGAACTTTCATCTGATTTTTCGTGGGAAACCAATGAAAAAGGCCTTTTTATTTTTATTTCCGGGAAAAACCTGCTTGGCTATAAAAAAAATGATCTACTGGGAAAGAAAGCTGCAGATTTTATGTGTTTCAATCCCGAGTCCCCGAAAAATATACCTTTTTCTACGGAAGAGATCTTGTATGATTTGGAGTTTTTTTTTAGACGAGCAGATGGAAGTGTTGCGACACTGATAACTTCAGCAATTCCTCTACGCGATAGAAACAGCGCCTGGCAAGGAGCTAGAGGTATCTGCCATGACGTTACATCCGATCGTCAACGCGATGCGGAACTTGCAGCTGCACAGAATAGAGAACGGATATTGAGCTACGTAACCCGTGCTATCAGGGAGCCTACCAATGCAATCGATAGTTTGAATAGCGTTTTAGGAGCAATAACCATAACCCTAGCCGTTGAAGGTTGCGAGATAACACAAATAGAAGATAGACGCGGGCCACAGAAAATTGCTGCCATAGGCCCACTACCTTTTTCCATATCAGAGAGATTGAGTGAAGGAATAGATAACCGATTGATATTCGATCAAAGTGGCCATCGTTTCGCCGCACAAACTACAAGATATCATGGAAAAATAAACGGGATAATAACCTTCTGGGGTAAAGGTGAAAGTTCGGATTGGAATGATGATGATCTTTTTCTATTTGAACAAGTGGCGGATCTTGTTGGAATAGAGCTGGAGCATCTAACTTCCCAGAAGGATTTAGAAAGACTATCAACAAAAGATTCTCTCACAGGCTTATTAAATCGGAGAACCTTTGAAATAATGTTGGAAGAGAAAGTTTTTAACAGCGAGAAAAAACATACAAGACCAGGTACACTCGCTTTTATCGACTTAGACAACTTCAAATTAATAAACGATGCTATGGGGCATCAAAGCGGGGACCGGGCTTTGACCACGATGGGAAAAATGCTCCAAAGTCTGGCAAGCACCAATGATTTAATTGCTAGGTACGGAGGGGATGAGTTTGCTATCTGGTTTCACCAACTAAATAAAGCGGAGGCAACTGAAAAGCTGTCGTCACTTCTAAGAAACAAGAAATTTATCGATAAATACTCTATAGATAACCAGCGCCCTTTCGGAATTTCGGTGGGCATCGTCGGCTTCGAAAAGACGATCGATACAACGCCCTCGTTCCTGATTGGGCGAGCTGACTCGGCTATGTACGAAGCTAAGCGAAAAAAAAAGTCAACCCAGAAGTTGATCCACTAAATATTCAAGCTGGTAGACGTCTTCTATTATAGATTAGCATTTTAGAAATCGATAAAATCTCATTGCAATCACGCTGCTAGTCATTGCGAATGATCGTACCATGACCTTGAGATGTAAATAATTCCAATAACACTGCATGGGGCACTCGCCCGTCAAGAATGACTGCAGCCTCAGCTCCTTTGCGTACAGCTTCAATACATGTCTCTACCTTTGGAATCATGCCTCCAGAAATAACGCCATCAAGTTTCAATCTATTCGCTTCAGAGATCGTCAATTCAGGGACTAGTTTTCCAGTTCCATCAAGTACACCCTCCACGTCAGTTAGCATTAGCATTCTTTGCGCGTCAGTTGCACCAGCTATCGCTCCAGCAGCCGTGTCGGCATTGACATTGTATGTTTCGCCATCTTCCCCATATCCTACCGGTGCTACAACAGGTATAAACCCACCGACAATCAGATTATTAATCAAATCGCTATTAACCGATTTGGGATCACCAACAAAACCTAAATCAACCACCTTTTCAATATTACTCCCGGGATCTACAGTTGTTCGCATTAGCTTCTGCACGGTCAACAGGTTCGCATCTTTGCCAGAAATTCCAACCGAACTTCCCCCCGCCTCGTTAATAGCGGCAACGATAGATTTATTTATCGAACCCGCCAAAACCATCTCAACTATCTCTACAGTGGCTCTGTCGGTAACTCGGAGGCCATCTATGAATTCACTCTTAATTGCCAGTCTTTCAAGCATTTGACCTATTTGGGGACCACCCCCATGAACGACGATTGGGTTTGTTCCGACTTGCTTTAACAATACCATATCGGCAGCAAAGCTTTTAAATAGCTTCTCATCACCCATCGCATGCCCACCAAACTTCACCACGACTCTAGAATCAGCGTAATGCCGCATGTATGGCAAAGCGTCAGTAAGAATTCCAGCCTTGGCAAGCCATTCCCTCCGAGCTTTAGTATCTATCCGGCTCATACATAACACTCCCACCATTGTTCTAATTTACAAGTTCAGTTGCCCACTTTATGCACTTGTTGCTTAGATCTAAAGGAAAGAAGGTAATAGATCATAATACCAACTCAGCCAAATTTGCTCGCAACTCCGCTATGCCTAGCTTCTCCTGTGAACTAGTTAGTGATAATACCGGGTGAGCCGCCGGTCGTTTTTCTAATTCTTCTCGAATCGTTTTGGCTATATTGTCTAGAACATCTGGTCTTATTTTATCTATCTTGGTCAATACCACCTGATATACTACGGCTGAAGCATCCATCAAATCCATTATTTCGCGATCCAGGTCCTTTATTCCACGCCGCGCATCCACAAGGAGACAAATTCTGCGCAACGGTACTCGACCGCGAAGAAAGGCTTTCAGCGTCCTCGTCCAAGCTTCCACTTGTTGCCTTGATACCTTCGCATAACCGTAGCCAGGCAGATCTACTAGAATCATCCTGTTGCCCACCTGGAAAAAATTTAGTTGCTGAGTGCGACCCGGAGTGTTGGATATCCGAGCCAATGCCTTACGACCAGTCAATGCATTTACCAGACTAGACTTTCCAACATTCGACCTACCGGCAAAAGCTATTTCAGGTAACGTTGCCTTCGGCAACTGATCTAGTTTATCAGCTCCTAAAACAAAGGTGCATTCCTCCGCGAATAACAAGCGCCCGTGCTCTATATTTGAGCTGGAACCCGATGCTTCTGTATCCCCTAAAGCCTCATCCGTCGGCATAGACCAACCCCTATTTTACTCCCATACGGTACATTATTAAACGTTGTTGTGCGATTGATAATAAATTATTCCAGGTCCAGTAAATGACGAGGCCCGCCGGAAAAGTCCCCAGCAAGAAAGTAAAAAACAATGGCAGAAACATAAAAACCTTTGCCTGAACAGGATCTGTCGGTTGAGGATTAAGTCGTTGTTGTAACCACATTGTCAGCCCCATAAGTATAGGCCAAATCCCTATCATCAGAAAATCCGGCGGGGTCCATGGCAGTAATCCAAAACCGTTAAAAATTGACGTCGGATCCGCTACAGATAAGTCTCTAATCCAGCCATAAAATGGAGCATGCCGCATTTCAATATTGACAAAAAGAACCTTATAAAGTGCAAAAAATACAGGTATCTGTAGCAGAATCGGTAGGCAGCCCGATGCCGGGTTAACTTTCTCATTTTTATATATCGCCATCATTTCCTGATTTAAGCGCATTTTGTCATCACCATATTGTTCCCTAAGAGCCATTAATTTGGGCGTCAACTCGCGCATCTTGGCCATCGATTTATACGATTTGTTTGCAAGCGGAAAAAAAACTATCTTCACGAGTACGGTAAAGGCCAAAATAGCCAAGCCAAAGTTCCCTAAATAACTATTCAGCCATGAAATTGCATAAAAGAAGGGTTTAGTTAGGAAATAGAACCAGCCAAAGTCGACCGCCAAATCGAAGTTTTTAATTCCATATTGTTCACCGTAAAAATCTAGTTTTTTTACTTCCTTTGCACCAACAAAAAGACGATTAATTACTTCAGCGCTTTTACCTGGAGCTATCGTGGTTTTTGTTCCTACATAATCTACTTGATACACATCATCTTTGTCTCGGATAGAATGACCAAACCTGTAATTAAACCGAGCTGCTTGGTTAGGAACAAGTGCTGCAAGCCAATACTTATCTGTGAAACCTATCCAACCGCCATCTGAACTAAATTTTTTTGTTTGACGCAAATCCTCGTCATCATAGTCAGGTTCCTCAAGTTTCCCATCAAAAACACCGAGGGGCCCCTCATGCAAGATGTAAAAACCTAAAGTTTTTGGCGTACCTGTCCGCTCGATTAAGCCGTACGGAAAAATTCCTAATGGATTTTGTCCCGTATTGATAACGCGTTGGGTAACAGTAACCATATACCCGTCGTCAATGGCATAGATGCGTTCAAATAGGGCACCTTTTTTGTTATCCCAGTATAATGTCACGGGTTTTCCAGGCCTCAGATCCTTATGGTTAGCCTTCCATTCGGTAGCGGGTCCCGGCAAATAGATGTCGTCACTACTTCCAACCCATCCAAAGTCTGCAAAATAAGATTTTGGGGCACCAGAAGGATGCAAAAGATGAATTCGATCCGACCCCTGCTCAACACTTTGTCCATATTTTTTTAAAGTCAAGTCATCCAGACGAGCCCCAATAAGTGATATTGAACCAACTAGCGTTGGACTATCAATAGCAATACGCGGTGAGGCCGCTATCATCTGAGCTCTCTTGGCTGCACTTACCTCCGCTGATTGCCCCGGCGGTGTTATAGCCATTCCTCCAAGAGCCTGAACATCCGAACTCAGTCCCTTGTTCTCTCCAGGAGACGGTAGGGAAGATTTTTGTTCAGTAGCTAATTCGGCTTGCCGCTCTCTTTCTTTCTCCGCCTTGGGAAATTCGTATAAAAACTGGAATCCCAAAAGGATTGCCAGAGAAAGCGCTATAGCTATCAACATATTTTTCTGATCACTCATAACCCACCAGCCACCTCAATCGAGAATCTTTGGAGGAACAGGATCTACTCCTGACTGCCCCCACGGATGGCACCGGGCCAATCGTTTTAGAGCAAAACGTAACCCCACGGCTGTTCCGTGTGTGTCGAGTGCTTCGATAGCATAAACCGAGCAAGTTGGGTAATATCTGCACTGATTCCCGATCAAAGATGACAGAGTATATCTATAAGCTCTGATTGCTGCCTTTAAAAGCCAAACTAGCAGAAAGCGTTTTGATTTCTGAAGTGAGAAGTTGCCAATACTATATTTATCCATTCTTCACTTTCTTTTTAATAAGTTGCCCAGACTTATCGATTTTGTCTATAGCCATCTGCATATCCCGAACCAATTGATCGTACGTCCTAGTTATAGTCCCTGCTCGGCCTATCACAACATAGTCTAGGGATTTTACTCCGTCTTTAGTAAGAACATCGGACGCAACCGACTTTAGTCGTCTACGCGCTTTGTTCCGGATTACAGCCTTACCAACTTTTCTACTTACAGTATAGCCAATACGTTTGCCTAACGATGACTCTTTATTATTTCCAAATGCTGCCTGCAACACCAATCCTGGCATCACGGCCACCGCCCCCGTTCTTTTTATTCTACGATAATCTGCCCGTTTTACTATACGCCCCAACCTATTTTTGATTGTATTTCGCATATTTCAGCCAGAGGACGGTTACAGATCTACGGCTAGGCCGAAAGTTTGGCACGCCCTTTTGCACGCCTCGCCCTTAAAACACGTCTCCCACCTACGGTCGACATGCGGGACCTAAAGCCATGGCGTCTCTTGCGCACCAGCACACTCGGTTGAAATGTTCGTTTCACGGTTTTACTCCGTCTTAAAACATGGGTTTCACCCGGAAAGTCCGAGGCCGCGTGTATATCGGCTTACGGCCCCTAAGTCAATGAAAGCAGAGCAAAAAATCTAGAAAAACCGCTACTAACTTTATCGATTTGCAAAACTGATGGGATCAACCGGCCTGGGCTCCAGGTCCCACGGAAAATAAATCCAAGTGTCTTGGCTTACTTCCGTTACAAATGTGTCCACAAGAGGGCGCCCAGCTGGCTTGGCGTAAACTGTCGCAAAATGAGCCTCCGGCAGAATAGCCCGTACCGCTTTCGCTGTCTCTCCCGTATCGACCAAATCATCTACTATCAACCAATTCTTTCCATTTTTAGTTTTGCTAGGTGCTTTCACAATATCGACCATCTCCTGTTGCTTTTCCTCGAGCTTTTCAGCCGCATTATCGTGATAGCTGATAGCACTGATAGTGTCCAAAACTCTTATTTCTAATTCACGCGCCACAATAGCTGCCGGAACCAAGCCTCCACGAGTAATAGCTATAACACCCTCAAATCTCGGCTTTTCAAACAATCGCCAGGCGAGGGCTTTGGCCGTTCGGTGGAGCTCTTCCCAACTGACGGGAAAACTTTTTGTATAGGTTGAGTCTTGCATAATAGTCCCTAAACTTATCTTATCGTTTTTCGCGAAAAGACAGCATAGATAAAATTAAAATATGTAAGTTTGATTATACTTAAATTTCGCTCTCATCAATATGAAATAACATAACTTCTCCAACACGCCATACTTTGTTTTTTACCATTAGGAAGTCAGCCGTGGCAGACATTCCGTTCGAATCTATAATATATAACAACTTCCCAATTAGTCCCTCCCCAAAGGCAATACATTTAAGAGCTGCAAGTCGGGACCTAAACAATATCTCATAGTTCCCTAAAACTATTTTCTGAATGCCCTTGAGGAGATTTATTTATCTTTATTTCCGGAATTAAATAAAAATGCTAAAGCTAGTTGTCATCGAGCCAAACTGTTAATTATGTCTCTATTATCTGCCTAATTCTTGAGACGGCGTGCCCACTCTAGTCGACCATTTTTATAATCATAAAAAACAAACAAAAACGCGACTACTCAAGACCTCTAGCGTAAATAGATATGCACCTCATTGCCTGCATTACTGGCTGAGGTCTCGGCAGACAATGTCACTCTACTGGGAGGCAATCCCATGTCCACTAGAGAGCGCAGAACAGCCTGAGCATTTCTGCGAGTCTCGTTACTGTTGAGCGCCGATTTTGCTGCTCCACCTGCCACAGAACTCACAGCAATCAAACTAAATGTCGCGTCCGGCCGTCTCTGAAGAACACGATTTACCGCCGTGTAAAGCGCTTGCTCATAATTAACGTTCGGCCGATCAAATCTAATTACGACTATGGGGCTGTCGCGTCTATTTCTAATCTTGGAAATGCGGGATCTCCCCGGTTCCGCTTTTATAGCCCCCATCGTGTATGACGTAGTTGCCAAACTCGGTCCAAAAAACTCACCATTTTTTATAGCTAACGCCAATGTGTTAAGCTCTCCACGTTCATTCGCGATATAATTGGTCTGCCGCCGAATATCATCGCTCAGCTCTGTCAGAAGCCTTTCGATCAAGACCACCGTCTGGCTAACATCATCCTCCAACACAGCTAACTGGTCATGGTCTTCGTCGATCGCACCGGATAATCCAAAAGCCGCCCGTGTTGAGTCTAGAATATACGCCGATAATGCTGCATCCGCTGCCACCCTACTTGACAAAGCCGTCATAACTCCAAGGTCCTCATTAACTTTTTCTAATTGGGCCTGCGCCATGTTCCAATCTTTGATCAGAATCGGATTTCCTGGAGTTGTCCCTAATTGGAGTCTTGATCGCATAGATGCCACCCGCTCGTGGTAACCTTGCGAGTTCGAGTTTGCTTTAATTCGGGCGCTTTGCAAATCACCATTCTGTTTCCCGACTGAGTTCTGCAAGCGTCGCAGGTCATCTCTTAAAGAAGAAACTTTTTTCCCCACTACCGTACCTGTTGGTCTACCCGGCCTAGCAGGTTTCACCTTAAAATTAGTAGCACCCAGCTTTGGCGGTGATGTTGCCAACTTTCCGGCTGTTCGCACCTCTTTTTTGGCTTCACTGCCAGAAGGCTTGATTACTATTTTCTGGACGGCCTTCGAGGATGCTTTAGGAGAGCCCCCCGATAATGAAGGCCAGAGCGCGTCGGTTGTAAAGGAACAACCAGTAACCAATATAGCGGAACCTATCAACGTGATAGCTAAGTTTGCTTTAACCATTGGACGCCATCATCCTATACATTTTGTTGACGTTATCACCCATATTTTCTACCTATTGACCAAAACATGAAAGGCAGATCTATACTTAATTCTTATATTTTGGACCCCACTGTACCATAAACACTATCTGGTTTCCTCAGTTACATAACTGCAAAACATTGTCCCCACAGCCTGCACTTTTACCGTGCCCTATACTATGATTCGCTTCAATACTACAGAAACACTGCGATTGCTACAAGTTGTTTCGGTGTTTGACTTTTTTTAGTGGATCCTATTGCCTTTACTCATCTGTTTGACTACCTTCCCCAACCTACCTCTACTTTGGCCAATAAATCGGCGCCCGTAGCTCAATTGGATAGAGCGTCTGACTACGAATCAGGAGGTTGGGAGTTCGAGTCTTCCCGGGCGCGCCAAAGAAACCCCTTATTTAATGGGGTTTTCGGCCGAAAATATAAAATTTAACGTATTAAATATCTCCAAATAGAAAACCTAATAGCGCAAAACGGGCACCACAACGCATTTCTACCACTTCATGCAAAAGCGAACATGAAAAAACAATCGCAGTTCCCGAAGCCGGTTTGTACAATTGCGAACTAAATTCAGGAAATCTTAATTCGGCGCCCTCATAATCAGCAGCGTTCAGATTTACAGTGACCGCAAAACGCCTATGCGCCACATTAGGCTCGTTATTATCACGATGTCCAATCTTTTCACCACCACGCTTACCTTCATATCGCGCTATTCTATATCTTTCGTGCCGGGTTATTTTATAGTTAAAAGCTTTTTTTATTTCTGGGAATAATCTGCTCTGTAACTT
This sequence comes from uncultured Nisaea sp., assembly GCA_964342575.1. Taxonomy (GTDB): domain Bacteria; phylum Pseudomonadota; class Alphaproteobacteria; order Thalassobaculales; family Thalassobaculaceae. The sequence continues at coordinate 16,527 of CAYFGZ010000021.1, forward strand.
TTCACTTATGAAGTTTTGTGTCTCTCGCTCTACAACCCAATGGTCGACACGATCTTCTCTACCTTGATCCGGAATCCTCATCTTACAATCAGTTTTTCGATCCCCAAGCATCATATGTCCCGGTTGTACAAATTCATTTCCCCGTGTACGAAAAATCTCTATCAAATGGCAGCAATCCGACTGACTTAGAACGTCTGGGACCGTCAGTACTGGAGGATGGATCCCCGGCTCAAATGTCGCTCTTCTCTCAGACTGCTGTTGTATAGAATCTAATAAACTATCTATTATTACCTTTACGTCGTCCTTTTTTTCTGTTTCAGACAACGTCAGTATACTCAAGATATGTTGATTAGCTGCTACCGTTACTAAAAGGCTGGTATCTTGGCTCCGGCCTAGCTGACTATGAACAACTCTTTCACAATCAATCAACTTCATCGCCCCGGCCTTGTGTTCGCCATATATCGACCCTACTTGCCCAGATATGTTGCCTACCCCAAGCCCAGCCAGTACAGGGCGATTGGCTGGTACACTGGGGGATTCAATTAGAAACGGGCGCACAGCCATTTTCTCTATATCGCCACGTTTTTCGCTAATGCGAGAAAATATCTCCATTAGGATATCTCTCGGTCCGCCTGAAACGACAAAAATGTTGTAACGACCCGCCATCGGAGGAGAGATAAGGCTCACTTGTTCCCCACGGGGGCCTTTCAAATTCCAATCCGGGCATATATCTCCTGGTTCTAGCATATATCAATCATTTAAATGTATTTCGCCACACTTGAAAAACAATTAGCGTAACTCACGTTGATTAATTTTAATAATTATTTGGTTTTAACACTAAGAAACCGGCCATTTTTGGCCGGTTTCCTTTTTTAACACATGCTAACGTATTAGCAATATATCATCACGAAAAATCAATATACATTCTGCGCTGAAACCATCGCATAAAGCATAGGTATAGACAGCAAAGTATTCGTTCTCGAGAATAACATAGCGGTTCTAGCAGACTTCGCTTTAGTGTCAGCATCTACCTCTTCCGGCAAAAGCCCTAGGGCTTTTTGCTGATTCGGCCATATGACAAACCACACATTAAACCACATAATTGCTCCTAACCACATACCTATACCAATGGCAGTGTGCTTAGCTACACCATCCGATAAACCTAACTGAATAGCATCCCAAAGATAGCCATTCATCCAGGCTAAAATCAGGCCTGTAACAATGGTCGCCATTGCTCCCCATCTAAACCAGAATAGCACAGCAGGTGCTATTACTTTTCCGATTGCTGGCTTTTGTTCATCCGGGATATTGGGCATATTTGGTATTTGCACAAAATTCAAATACCAAAGCAACCCTATCCACATCACACCACTCAGAACATGCAACCAGCGAAGAAAAAAGGTCGCATAGGCATGATCTACCGAGAACTTATCAGCGCCTGGAAACTGAGACACCACCGCAATCATTATAATTGTTAAAACAATGCCGGCTATTACCGTATTCCGCAGGCTAGTTAAAATTGTCGCCATCTTTCCCCCCAAATCGATCATTTTTTAGCAAAAGCGATTCGACTTTCCAAAAATTAAAAGTAAGTAGAATACGCTTTCGGCATATTAGCTACGCCAGTTATTGTAATTCAGTCTAGAACCGAATAAAAGAGGTCTATTTAACATTTGTCCAAAACTTGCGATTGATATTTTGTTTTACTAGCGTTCTGACAAAAAAAACACATAAAAACTAGTGTATTATTGTTTAAAAATAGAAAAGATTACTAAAATTAGTACTTATAATCACTGTAAGTGAGTAGCTGTTATACCATGGCAGAATTGTTTACACCCACCCCAGAGCCTGATCAAGACCCTGAAAAACCCCGGCTCATTGCTACAGAAACAAAAATTACGCGGACAGTTGCTGTCGGTTTAATACTTGCTTGGCTTTGGTGGTGGTGGAATGGATATGAGGATGGGGCATATTGGATAATCGCTGCCCTGGTGTTTCTGGCCACGGGCGAAACCCGCCCCCATTACTACAAATTTTTATCACCAATCTGGACACCACTAAGCTACTTTGTAAGTCCAATAGTTTTTTGCCTCGTCACTATAACCCGCGTTATTATTCCCGAACGCTATCGAACGCCCCAAAAAGTTCTCAAGCCTTTGAGCTTTAAAGAAATAAATGAAGCCTTGGATGAAGCCGCAGCGGAACATGAAAATAAAAAACGAGAATAACAATGAATTCTGTCAGGCAATCACATGAAGGAGATGAAATTTCCCTTAGTCATATAACTTACGTAGTGACCGACCTGAAAACAGCGCGGGAAACACTTAAAAAACTAGGGTTTAAGATCATTTTCGGGAATTACAACCCAGCCCATGACGTAATAAATAGTATCCGGCTAGGTCTAGGTAGCAGCTTTATTGAAATCACTAATGCTCCTGATTTTCCGAAAAAAAGCAGTCAGGGTATAGGCATTCAAGCCTTGGGATTTGGAACTAACAATATTGAAGCGACCCAGGGGCGTTTGACACTAAATGGGTTTCATCCTCTACCGTTGATTTCAAAAAATTTTAGAATGAAAAAGCCCAAGGGTGAAATAATGGAATCTAAAAGCAGATTATGCTGGCTCAAAGAAAAAGATATGCCCGAGGTCCACGCCGAGTTTATACAGTTCCCCCCTGTACAGCCAAAAAAAGCGCCATCACTCTCGCCTATTACACTCCACGACAATCATATTGTTAGCTTTAACGATGTGATACTGTGCGTAAGCAATCCCGAAGAGGTAGTAGCTAGGTATTGCTGGTTCACCGATCAAGGGTCGCCACAATTTTTATTGGACCGGTACTGGAAAATAACACTCTATCATGGTAGCCTTATTATTTGCTCTACATCTCAAATAGATCAACTTCATGGTGCGCGAAATACTGCTAAACAACCCACAATACCCGGTTATTCGCTAATATCTAGTAACTTGAAGAAAACTAAAGAGTATTTTGAAGAGGTAGGATTAAAACCTCTAAAAAACACAAAAGACCTCTTACTAATAAATCTTCCACCAGCTATTGGGGGAAAGGTTTTTATAGCAGAAGACGAACTTGCTTTTCCCTGGAATTGCAACGGCTAATAGGCACCGAAACTGTTTGTCATATATCCAGATTAGCCACTTTGAGGGCGTTTTCTTGAATAAAATCGCGCCGGGGCTCGACTACATCACCCATAAGCGTCGAAAAAATTTCCGCAGCTTCTTCTGAATGATTAATTTTTACCTGAAGTAGAGTCCGCTGATTAGGATCTAACGTTGTTTCCCATAACTGGTCCGGGTTCATTTCACCCAGACCTTTATATCGGTTTATTGCCAATCCTTTTCTCCCCAGTTCTTGGATAACCTCACTTAAACTCACAGGACCATCTATCGTCTGGGTCGTATCTTTAGTTTCAAGTTTTGCCGGTTTTCCGAAAATTTCTTGAAGATCGCCCACCATGTTATCCAGCTCTCTAGCTTCAGGTGTTCTAATGAGCTGAGAATCAATAACATAATTTTCAGTTACACCGCGCAGAGTTCTCTCAAACGTCATCGTCTGATTGGTTTCATCGAAACTGCCGCTCCATCCCTGTTCTGAGTGAATGGATAATTGGTTCAAACGCTGCGCCACATAGGCCACGGCTTCCACCGCATGGTCAAAACCTTGGGGCCCCATGACCCCAGCAATAGCACATTGTTCTGTGACTAATTGTGAGCCAATGCGCCGCACTAATACTCCAATCATAGCTCGCGCCTCTCTAGCGCGTTCTACAACAGCAATTAAATCATTTCCAGCAAGTGTGCTCCCATTAGATAGATGGAGGGTGACACCTTCGGCACCGTTACTGGTCAAATAATCATCGAGTTCCTTATCGTCTTTTAAGTAGGTCTCCGATTGACCACGTTTCGCCCGGTATAGCGGCGGTTGAGCGATATAGAGGTAACCCGCCTCAATAAGTTCTGGCATCTGACGAAAGAAGAATGTCAACAATAAAGTTCTTATGTGTGAGCCGTCCACGTCGGCATCAGTCATGATTATCACTTTATGGTAGCGAATTTTAGAAAGATCAAATTCATCAGGGCCTATACTCGTTCCCAAAGCAGCAATCATGGTCCCTATTTCTTGGCTCGATAGCATCTTATCAAATCTGGCGCGTTCCACATTTAAAATTTTACCTTTCAAAGGCAGGATCGCCTGTGTTTTTCGCACTCTCCCCTGTTTCGCGGATCCCCCTGCGGAATCACCTTCCACCAAAAACAATTCAGCCAAGGCCGGGTCGCGCTCCTGGCAATCCGCCAATTTACCTGGCAAGCTCGATATATCCAAAGCCCCTTTTCTTCGAGTCAATTCTCGCGCCTTACGGGCAGCCTCTCTCGCAGTAGCCGCCTCATACGCTTTAGAAACAATTTTTCTAGCATCCGTTGGATGTTCTTCAAACCATTGTTGCAGTTTATCTGAAACCGCAGACTCGACAACCGGGCGCACTTCTGATGAAACTAATTTATCCTTCGTTTGAGATGAAAATTTTGGATCCGGAACCTTCACGGATAACACACACGTCAGTCCTTCGCGCGCATCTTCGCCCGTAAGTTGGGCTTTTTCTTTTTTGGATATTCCACTTTCTATCGCGTAAGAGTTAACAGTACGTGTCAAAGCGGCTCGAAAACCAGCCAAGTGTGCTCCTCCATCCCTTTGGGGTATGTTGTTGGTAAAACACAGCATGGTCTCATGGTAACTATCGGTCCATTCCATGGCCAATTCTACAGTTATACCCTCCCGTTCAGATTCAAGTACGAAAGGAGAGTGAATTGGTTGGTGAGATCTATCTAAATAACTAACAAATGCGATCAACCCACCCTCATATTCAAGGTCGATTATTTTGGGGTCCACCTCTCTATCGTCTTTTAACCTTATATGAACTCCCGAATTGAGAAACGCCAACTCTCTAAGGCGATGCTCTAGCCTCGGCAGCTCAAATTTAATGTTAGTAAATGTTTCGCTAGATGGCTTGAACGTTATCTCAGTGCCCGATTTTCCAATAGCGTCTCCGACGATCTTCAGATTCGCCTCTGGTTCACCGTTGCGGAAACGCATAAAATGTTCCTTATCATCTCGCCATATGCGAAGTTCCAGCAGTTCCGAGAGGGCATTGACAACCGACACGCCAACGCCGTGTAATCCACCAGAGATTTTATACGAGTTTTGATTAAACTTCCCCCCAGCATGGAGTTGAGTCATAATAACTTCTGCCGCCGATACACCTTCTTCTTGGTGTATATCCACTGGGACCCCTCTACCGTTATCACGAACTGTAGTGGAGCCGTCTCCGTTCAATACTACTTCTACCAAATCACAGTGTCCCGCAAGAGATTCGTCAATAGCGTTGTCCACCACTTCATATATCATATGATGCAAACCAGATCCGTCGTCTGTATCACCTATGTACATGCCCGGCCGCTTTCGCACGGCATCTAACCCTCGCAGAACTTGAATTGAATCAGCATCATATTCGTTAGCATCTTCAGAACTTGGGAGTTGCTTATTAGACATAGATTAACCAATCTTTTTATTTGTGCCAGTTGACTACTGATGAACCAATTCACCATCAAAAATTTCATAGAAATCCGCTTTTGAACCAAGCGTACCAAAAAGTGACGCATCGGTACCTGTCATCCAGACCTGGCTGCCGAGAGAACCCAACAGATCAAACAGTGCCTCTCTTCTTAATTCATCGAGATGAGCCACCACTTCGTCGAGCAGCATTAACGGTGAATTTCCAAATTCCAGTTTTCTAAGTTTCCCATGAGCTAGCATAATTGATATCAAAAGAGCTTTTTGCTCGCCTGTAGAACATTGGTTTGCGGGAGTATTTTTTAGTGAATGCAGACAATTGAATTCACTACGATGAGGACCGACAACCTCATAAGGCTCAATCACCCCTTTAATTCGCGCCTGTTCAAGGCTCTCCTTAAATTTATCCTCTACTTCCAGGGCCGAGTTTTTTTCTAGCCATTTTTCAATTTCCCCTTCAACCGACAATCGTACTCCAGGAAATGGACCCACGTTTTGCCCCAAAATCGGTGACAACCGGCGAATTAAATCGCACCTAGCGGCTATGATTGCTACCCCGGTTTCCGCTATCTGTGACTCGAGAGCCAAGCACCATTTGTGATCTCGATAACTCGATTGCAAAAGTTTACGATGCTGTCGAAGGGTATAATTATACGTATTAACGCGGGTTGAATGGGTGGCGTCGAAAGCAAAAACAAGTCTATCGAAAAAACGCCTCCTTTGATTGGCTCCATCATGAAAAAGTCGATCCATCTGAGGTGTCAGCCATGATACCGCCAAATATTTATTTAATTCAGTTTGCGATTTGGCTGGGTTGCCGTTTATCTTTATTAATCTTTTATTCCCCCCTTTCATTTCCGTTTCCGTATACCTACCCGTGCCTATTGTTATAAGATCATCGCCAACCGCCAATTCTACGGAAATAGCCCATGCATTATAATCAGTCTCCAAAGAAGTAGAGAGTCGCGTTGGTTGTGCTTCGCAAACCTTATCAAGCTCCACAAGCTTCGCTCGGCGAAATCCTCTGCCCGGCGAAAGTAGAGATAACGCCTCGAGAAGGTTGGTCTTGCCAGCACCATTGTCCCCGGTTAACACAACGATATCGTGAGTTGGCTTGAATATAGCTTTTGAATAATTCCTGAAATTAGAGACGACCAATCTTCTCACTGCCAGTCCCGCGGACTTGGACCTGACGACGGCGCTTGACTCAAAAACCTCCCGTTCCACGACCATCAGATTTGATGTCCGGTAGGCGCTATTTTGTAGCTAATTTCTAGGGTTTCCACTCAAACTCGCATTGGCATCAGGACATAAAGAGCGCTATTATCTTCCAGATCTCTCACAATAGTTGGCGAACCCGAATCAGCCAGGGAAAACTCTATATTCTCGCCTTCTATTTGATTTGCTATATCAAGTAAATATCGTGAATTAAATCCAATCTCTATGGTATCACCCGAATAGTTAACCTCTAGTTCTTCTGTAGCGGTCCCACTTTCTGGATTACTAGCACTAAGCACCAGACCACCACTGTTAAGTTGTAATTTTATTGATCGGGATTTTTCAGTAGATATAGTTGCAACTCTATCTACTGACTCCGCCAAACTCTTGCATTCCACAGACATAATTTTATCATTTCCAGAAGGAATAACTCGTTCATAATCTGGAAAAGTTCCATCGATCAACTTCGTCGTCAAAACTGTGTCGCCATTAGCGAAGCACAATTTTGTTTCTGATAGCGAGACGGATATATCTCCCTCATTATCCTCTATCAATTTTCTAATTTCGGCAACTGCTTTACGCGGAATTATAATGCTTGGCATTTTTTCCGCCCCCTCAGGTAACGGCATTTCTACCCTGGCCAACCGATGTCCATCCGTGGCCACGGCACGCAAAACAGGAACTTCGTTTGACTCGGCGGCGTGGAAATATATACCATTGAGGTAGTAGCGCGTTTCTTCATTTGATATAGCAAAGCGTGTTTTATCTATCATTGCCCTGGCATTATCGGCAGACATAGAAAACCTGAATGGAAGTTCTTCTCCGTTCATTGTAGGAAATTCGTCTGCGGGCAGAGCAGGAAGGGTAAACTTGGACCTTCCTGCTGAAACCAGCATCCGACCCGACTCGTTGTCTCCCTCTATGTTCACCTCAGACCCATCGGGTAACTTACGCACTATATCGTAGAGAATATGTGCCGGTACCGTTAGGGCGCCTTCTTGGCCTACGTTGCACTCTATGCTTTCTAGGATATCCATATCCATATCAGTTGCGGTTAAATTCAAGCGACCATTTCTCGCCTTTAATAGAACATTCGCAAGGATGGGAATCGTATTGCGTCTCTCAACTACGCTTTGCACATGGCCTAGAGGGCGGAGGAACGAAGTTCGATCAATTATACATTTCATCAGCGTATCGTCACCCAGATATAAGTCATCAACTTGCAATCACCTTGTAACGTGATGATGATCGCAATTTAAACAGACATAATAAGTCCTAACTCGTCATTATAGCATAAGAACCCTTATAGTTGGGTTATTTATTTTCTTAAGACTCGAGCATTCGCCTTAAAAACTCAATCTCCTCGCTAAATCCTTTGTCAATAGCGCATAATTCGTCGACTTTTTTTACTGCATGTAAAACGGTGGTATGATCCCGACCACCAAATCTTCGGCCTATATCAGGAAGCGAGTGTTGAGTCAGTTGTTTCGACAAATACATAGCAATTTGCCTAGGTCTAGCGACAGCCCTCGACCGCCGAGCCGAGTGCATATCCCCCATTCTAACTTGATAATGACTTGCAACCTGTCGCTGAATTTCTTCTACCGTCACTCGCCTATCGTAGGCCCGGAGCAAATCGTGCAACACTTCCTGAGTCGCCTCCAGAGTGATATCACGTCCTACAAGTGTAGCATGAGCGGCTATCCTATTCATTGCACCTTCTAATTCCCGCACATTTGACGTAATTTTGTGTGCTAGGAACTCCAAGACTTTCCCTGGAACATAAACACCCAATTTCTCCACCTTGGATTGTAATATACCCAATCTGAGTTCGTAGGTCGTTGGATGAATATCTGCCACTAACCCCCAACCAAGACGCGACCTCAACCGTTCTTCTAAACCCTCTAGATCAGTGGGGGATTTGTCGGCTGAGATAACCACTTGTCTATTCTGATCCACCAAAGCGTTGAACGTATGAAAAAATTCCTCCTGAGTAGAATCTTTCCCTCCAATAAACTGGACATCATCAATCATTAAGACATCAACCGATCTAAATTGATCCTTAAATGCCATTGTATCCTTGAAGCGAAGTGCACGAATAAATTGGTACATAAATTTCTCAGCCGACAAGTAGAGAACGCGGCGTGACGGATCTCTTCTTCGGATCTCCCAGGCGATCGAGTGCATCAGGTGAGTTTTCCCCAACCCGACGGCTCCATATAAGAATAGAGGATTGAAATGAACTTCATCACTACCCGATACTCGCTGGGCAGCAGCGTAAGCCAGTTCATTGGGTTTCCCGACTACAAAATTTTCGAATGTGAACCTAGCGTCAAGTGAAGCTTCAAGTGAATTGTCTTCTTTAGTTTTCGTATTTAGTGGATTAAGCACCATTTGGCCGAAATCAGAATTTTCTTCCTGTTGTCCGTCAACTGAATTTTGGGGCTCATTTGTTGTATTCGTAGTGACGACTACAGCTTCTATTTCTTCATTGCTTTCTCTGATCCAAGCGACCCGTATTCTTTCGGAATACTGTGACAGTATCCGTTCTTGCATAAACGCTGTTGGCGCCACCAAAACTACCCGACCATCTTTTACTTGACTCAGCACAAGGGGCTTCAACCAACTTCGATATACCGACTCTCCATATTCTTGGCGAAGCTTGGCGCGAACTCGCGCCCAGATTTTATCTGAAGGAATTCGGCGTTCTTCAGACAAGTTACACGCCCTCCCCTCAGGCTTCAGCCATAGTGGCTGCGGTTACAAGACCATTCGGACCCCATCCGATTTGCAGAATTTGCTGAATGGCACGGTCTTTTAATACTAATTTTCTTTTTAGAATCTATCGTATACCGTGGGACTACGTTAAGCTATGACTCACCATTGTGGCAACCTTTCAAACACAAAAAAAATACAAAATTTGCTCTTTTTTTAGTACCGCTCTAGGTTCTTTTCTAGAATCAATAAGTTGCCCCATGAAATATAGATATCATGATAACTGAGAACTATTCGCGCTTGGAATTTCACCACTATTCGATTTCCAGAATGGAAATAAATCCAAACATTCCACCCCACTAATTTTTTTATCATGAATCGCCAGTGGCGGCCCATTAATCTGCCGCTACACCGTACTAAATTTCTTAAAAAATCCTAGGCTGTTAAAGCCTTTATTCCCTTTGAGAGGCGTGACAACTTTCGAGCGGCAGTATTCTTTAATAATACCCCCCGTGTAACTCCTCGATGGAGTTCGGGTTGCGCCAACTTAAGTGCTTCCGCAGCAAGTTCTTTATCTCCAGCTGCTATCGCCGCTTCCACTTTTTTTACGAACGTTCGGATACGAGATATGCGAGCGTGATTAATGACGCGCTTTCTTTCATTCCGAACTATTCGCTTTTTTGCCGACTTGTGCTGAGCCATATCTATTTCCCAAATTCCTTTTCCAAAGGAACGAAAGGCCTTATAAACACACTCAGGCCCGTCGTCAACGATGAATACTTCTCTTTATATTAGCGATGTTTAAAGTTTGGCTCTCTCTTTTCAGAAAATGCTGCCATTCCTTCTTTTTGATCCTCTGTTGCAAAGGTTGAATGAAATAAACGGCGTTCAAATTTTACTCCCTCTGCCAGTGTCGTCTCATAGGACTTGTTTACAGATTCTTTAGCCATAAGAACCGCGGGTCGAGATAAATCCGCTATTTTTTCTGCAACTTTCATAACCTCCTTCATAAGATCTCCGAGGGGGACCACACGACTAACTAAACCAGACCTTTCGGCTTCCTCGGCATCCATCATTCTTCCCGTGAGACACATTTCCATTGCTTTTGATTTCCCAACAAACCTCGTTAACCTTTGAGTCCCTCCCGCTCCTGGGATCGTTCCAATGGTTATTTCCGGCTGCCCAAATTTCGCATTATCGGCTGCTATTATAAAGTCACACATCATAGCAATTTCACAACCACCTCCTAAAGCGTAACCAGATACAGCAGCAATGATAGGCTTCCTAACCTTTGAAATATGTTCCCAAGCAACAGTGATGAAATCTTCCAAATACGCTTCCATAAACGTCTTGGATTGCATCTCTTTGATATCTGCTCCAGCCGCAAATGCCTTGTCAGATCCAGTTATCACCATACAGCCAATAGTTTCATCACTATCTAAATCTGTAAGAGCCATCTGCAGTTCACGGGTAAGCTCTGCCGACAGGGCATTGAGTGATTTTGGGCGATTCAACGTTATCACCCCAATAGCCTCTCTGCGTTCGACGATGATATTTTCATAACCCATTTCTTATCTCCGATAATTTTTAAATAACTGTTCTCTATACGAGAAATTTTGAACAATATCTCAGCTCAATACGGCTCCAAGGAAAACTGCACTACCAGTTTATGTCCATCTGGAAAAAAATCTAAAGCCAAAACTTCCGAATCTCTAAAAAATCGACCATCCGTCTTTTTTTTCCAACCCAATTGTTTCAGTGACTCCTCATAAAAATCAAGAACCTCATCATGCCGACGGCTGGTCCGCGCAAAAGCTACAACTATCCTACCCCCAGCAGTATCGAACGATAAATTCGCTTCTCTAATTTCATTCATATCAGGCATTATAGGTAGATCGCTAAAACCTGAAACAAATTTATCCGATGCCAAACCTACTGAAAATGGCCACAATATCGTCATGACCAAGGCGGCACTTATTCCAAATCGAGGAAACAGCTTAAATTTAAACATAATGCCTCTTCTATATTATCGTTGACACGCAGCACAGTAAAAAGTTGCTCGGCCTGCCTGGACAATACGCCTTATTTTTCCACGACATTCATCATTTGGACAGCATTCTCCTTCACGCCCATAAACTTTGAATTGGTTCTGAAAATACCCAATTTCACCTGAAGTTTGAACGTGATCCCTCAAACTCGATCCACCTACCTGTATAGCGTCTCGCAGAACATCACGTATGGCAGAAACCAGTCGATCTAACTTTTTTCCCCTAGTATTCGACGCTAAACGCTTTGGAGAAATTCCCGACCGATACAGTGCCTCACACGCATAAATATTACCTAGTCCTGCAACAACCGTCTGATCGAGTAGGACGCTCTTTATAGGTGACGTTCGTCCCCGCAACCCTGCACTTAAAACAGCACTGTTAAATTGGTTGCTCATAGGCTCAGGTCCTAGTCGCTTTATCATTTTATGGTCAGCCAACTTATCAATCCAAGTTAAATCGATCGATCCAAAACGCCGTGGATCGTTATACCGAATAGTAATACCGTCATCTGTAGTGAAAACCAAATGATCATGCTTGTGCAACGTCCGTGGCCTTTTATCGGAAACAAGCATATTCCCTGACATACCAAGATGGAGAATTACAACCGCTCTACTATCAAGATGCCAAAGGATAAATTTGGCGCGGCGCTCCAGTTGGAGCACGCGTTTTCCTAGAAGATTTTTTCTTAAAGAGCTTGGTATGGGCCAGCGCAGGTCAGCACGCCTCTGTTCTACTTCTATCAATCGACGTCCTTCAAGCACCGGCTTCAAGCCCCGCATTACTGTTTCTACCTCAGGTAATTCTGGCATATTAAATTTGATCTTTCGTCGATTTTGAAGAGACATTTCTCATTAACTATTTTCCATACACTAGAGCCCATGGGGTTGCCTCCTAGCATAAGGCGGCTTAGAAGTTAACTAACTTTCTAGTAATTATAAAAACTGAGCAATTAATGGTATCAAAAAGCAAATTTATAGGAAAAACATTTCAACCATGTCTACAGCTGATGAAGAAACTACGCATTTTGGATTTAAGGAGGTAATTAAAACCGAAAAAGAGCAAATGGTCCGCAATGTCTTCAACTCGGTTTCCTCTAAATATGACATCATGAACGACCTCATGAGTCTTGGCATCCATCGATTGTGGAAAAATGCTTTAATAAATTGGCTATCACCCCAAGCTCATTATACGTTGCTTGACGTAGCCGGTGGAACAGGGGACATAGCCTTTCGGTACAAAAAGATGGGCGGTGGTTTCACAATAGTATGCGATATCAATGACAAAATGCTAGAGAAAGGAAGACAAAAACTAGCTAAAGATAAATACGCAGCCGATATAAACTGGATTTGCGGTGACGCAGAAGGCTTGCCTTTTCCCGATAGATCTTTCGACGTCTATACCATCGCATTCGGGTTACGTAATGTAACTAATATTTCAAAAGCTCTGCAAGAAGCCCAGCGAGTTTTGCGTCCGGGTGGACGCTTCTTATGTCTAGAGTTTAGCCGGCTCGCTGTATCAGCTATTAAGCCATTATATGACTCATATTCTTTTAAAATCCTCCCGGAAATAGGCAGCTTTGTAGCCAATGACAGGGAAGCATATGTTTATTTAGCAGAAAGTATCAGAAAATTCCCAAACCAACGTAATCTCATTGGATTGATGAAAGAGGCTGGATTAGAACGGGCTCAATATCGGAATTTATCCGGCGGTGTCGCTGCAATCCATTCCGCCTGGCGGCTTTAGGGGTTTATATGTTGCGGCTCATTTTTAATTTAAGCGTTTTCACGACATTAATAATTAAACTAGTACGCTACAACGTGTTAGCGTTTTCTCCCAGTGCAAAAATAAATCCGTTTTTCCGCTATCTATTTTCGATATTATATCTATTCCGTAATCGCCAATTCGATGAGCTTCACTGGGGTGACCGGTTGACCAAATGCCTGATAGAATTAGGTCCCAGTTTTATCAAATTTGGCCAAACATTGGCCACCCGTTCCGACCTCCTGGGTGATGAGTCTGCCACTGCTCTCAGCCTTCTTCAGGATAGGCTCCCACCATTCCCCTTTTCTGAGGCTAAAACTACCGTCGAACAGGAGCTTGGATTTCCAACTGAACAATTATTTTCATCGTTCAACGAAAGTCCTGTTGCTGCAGCTTCAATCGCGCAAGTCCATTATGCTATTACTGTCGAGGGTAATGAGGTAGCCGTTAAAATTCTTAGGCCAAATATTGAAATACAGTTTTCGCGGGATATTGGATTATTCTTTTTGTTGGCGCGGATATTAGAATACTTGGCACCTACGACACGGCGTTTTCATCCAGTCCAAATCGTTGAAGTATTTTCCAAAACAGTGGAACTTGAACTGGATCTTAGAATGGAGGCCAGTGCTGCCTCAGAACTGGCCGATAATTTCAAAGATGATCTAAATTTCAAGGTTCCTCAAATCGATTGGAAAAGGACATCCCGGCGTGTTCTAACGCTGGAAAAACTGTCAGGATACCGCCCAGATGATAGAGACGGACTTCTAAAGTCAGGCTTGCAGCCAAAAGAAATATTGAAGAAATCCGCGTGTATTTTTTTTCACCAAGTTTTTAGAGACGGTTTTTTTCATGCCGATATGCATCCCGGAAATGTATTTGTCTTGAAAGATGGACGAATAGCTCCTGTTGATTTTGGAATAATGGGCAGACTAGACATAAAAACGCGATTTTTTTTGGCCGACATGTTAACTGGTTTTTTGACAAGGGATTATCGCCGAGTAGCTGAAGTACATTTTCAAGCAGGATATGTCCCTCGTGATCAATCCGTCGAAGTGTTTGCTCAGGCATGCAGGTCCATCGGGGAACCTATTTTAGGGTTACCACTAGCCGAAATCTCTCTTGCTAAACTTCTATCTCAATTATTTAGAATAACTGAACAATTTAGAATGGAAACCCAACCACAATTACTGTTATTGCAAAAAACAATGTTGGTTGCAGAAGGGGTTGGTCGTCAGGTTGATTCGTCGGTAAATATTTGGGAACTAGCCCATCCACTAATCGAGCAATGGATGAACGAAAACAAGTCGGGCAAGGCTCAACTTCACCGAAGAGCGGCAGAGATCTTACATTTTATGGAGCGATTGCCTGTCTTAGCTGAGAACACTGAAATCGTGATTAATCAGTTAGCCAAAGGGGACCTTAGAATGGACCCGAATATGATTAGTTCATTTCAAAAACATAAACATAAAGTAGGCTGGAAGTATGGCTGGCTAGTTGGTTTCGGTTTACTTGTGGTGATATTTTTAAGCATAGCTCTTTCTTAAGGCTTAGGTATCTTTTATGCTCAAACGGCAGCTAAATTTATCCCCATCGGTTCCAACACAGGTTCCCGGGTTTCTAATAGTTTTTTGGATCGATCACTAATTGCCTTTGGCGCACCAATACATTTCTAAGCTGCACAACAACTGAGGGCTCAATGACTCCATGGCTTAAATACGCGATAGGTGCCCACGCTGGACTTCTACTTGGAATGGGCCTTGGGAGATTTAGTTATACACCAATGATCCCTGTATTGATTGAGGCAGGCCATCTAACAGAAGCTGAAGCCGGTTATGTTGGCGCGCTAAATCTAAGTGGGTATGTGCTTGGGGCCTTTCTAGTCCCGTGGTTGGCTCGGCATTTGAATGAAGTTCGGTTAATAAGAATGTGTCTGTTTGCAAGCCTAATCACTTTGTTTGCGAGTATCTTGCCTTTTGGCTTCATTTGGCTCGCCATATGGCGTCTTTCCGCGGGAATACTTGTGTCAGCAATCATGATACTCTGTATTTCTTATGTTACAAGATATGCTCCCAACGAACGGGTAGCAATGGCGACAGCCATCAGCTTTACAGGCGTTGGGGTAGGAATTTTGTTCTCGGCTTCAATACTGCCTCATTTACTAAAATACGGAGTAGCATGGGGCTGGTCTGGAAGTGCACTGATAGGTGCTTTTGCTACTTTTATTGGCTTATGGGCTTGGAATGGGGCTCCCGCACTTGAGGCTACCAGCAAAAAAAATGGAAGGACGGGAAGGCGATTATCTTCGGATGGGAAAAAACTAGTAACGGTACAAGCATTATTTTCGATCGGACTAATCCCACATTCTATTTATTGGGTTGATTACTTAGTAAGGGACCTTGGAAAATCAATTGAACAGGGAACATTACAATGGGTTTTAGTTGGAGTTGGCGGCCTGATGGGGACCATTTTCTGGGGAAAGTTAGCTGATCGAATTGGATTAAATGTAGCTCTTGTTTTAGTATTTGCGGCGTTGGCAAGTTCCGCTTTGCTACCTGTCTTTGCCAATGGAATAATTGCAATCATATTTTCCTCTTTAGTATTTGGATCACAACCCGGCTCAGCCGCGGTTATTGCAGGCCGCGCGCAAAGAGCGGTCGGCGAGGGAACTATGGTTGATCTCTGGCGCTATATGGTGATTGCGGTTGGCGGCGCTCAGATGATTGGGGGATTCGTTTTAGTTGAACTCTTTAATATGACTAACAATTATCTTCTGATTTTTGGAATTGGTGGTACAGCATTAGCATCGGCATCAATTATATGTGCCACACTTACGCCTGTTTCTGATTTTAAAACACACCAGACAAAAAGGTTATAAATATGGCTGTTTTAAGAATCTTTTCGTATTTGCCTAATCCGCGCTTAATGAAAGCCACTATAGCAGCAAGGTTGTGCGATTTGGAGATAGAGATAAGAGGAGATCGGCCACGTGAGTTAAAGAACTGGCTCTGGGATTTTGATGCACACTTACTCACCGACGCAGACCAGACCCGCTTGGACGTAATTTCTAGGCCCTCGCACACAGGGTTCGATAGCAAATTGCATAAAACCGAGTCATTCCTTAAAGCCCATCCCTTTGGAACCGTGCCTGCGGCCTTTAGCCCCGACGGTACGATAGGAATATTTGAATCGAATAGTATCCTTAGGGCAGTAGCCAGATTGGGCGCGGATAAATTTCCCCTCTATGGAAAAGATTCTTACGAGGCTTCCCGTATAGATAGTTTTCTTGATGCAGCCCTCGTGTTGGCGCGCCAAAGTCAAATATATCTTCTATCATTATCCCAGAAAAACTGTGATAAAAGGATCCGTGATGAAACGGCAACCGCACTGGACATATTTTTAACTGGAATAGATGAAGCGGCCTCTGAAACTTCGGAAGGATTGATTAATAATCGTCTAAGCATAGCTGATATCGCTTTTGTTTGTGAAATCTGTCAATTATCTCGCGACCGTGCCCATCTTCAAACTTTGGCAGATAATGAGCTAACCAAAGTTTACGATCGTTCTATGATGGAACAAAAATATCCGAATGCGATAACCCATTTTCAAAATCTCTGCCTGCACGGGGCTTTTGCCCCTGACATCAATCCTTTGATGGAACAACTATCTAAACGGGAAGCTGATTTTGCATACAACCTATAGTAGCCTTTTCAGTATATTCTAGTGACAACAACTTTCCGAATTGATAGTTAGCGTAATTACGCTAGATTGAGTTCTCCCCTCAAGACGTAGGCTAATATAGACACTACTTGATTAGAGTTTTCCGCAACAGCCAACGCTGCTGCATCAACTTCCTTCAGAGGATGAATCAGTGCTGGGTCATGGAGAACAATTAGCGGTTTTCCCAATGCAGAGGCAAAACCAGCATCAAAAGCTGCATTCCACTGCTTATATTTTTCACCAAAACGCACCACGACAACATCCGATTGTTCAATCAATGTTCTGGTCCTGATAGCGTTTATTTTGGCTCCTTTGTGATCCTTCCAGAAAGGTTTATCTTCATCTCCCAAGATCACCACACCGCAATCATCACTGCTATCGTGATCTGTAACTGGTCCTTTGAAATCGATATTCAAGCCGGCCGCCGAAGCTCCCTTATTGATTTGTTCCCGCCAATCGCTGTGAATTTCTCCGGATAAATAAACTGTTAATTGCGTCATTTTCTTTCCCTCTAATTTTTCAAGATTTTTATTAACTGATAAATTTACCCACAGCTAAGTTTTAATGGTGAATATTTCATCGATCTCATATATTACTGCTTCGCGCAATTAATCATCTACTACATAGTTACCTATATCTAGGTATACATCATGGACCATCCATCAAAATCAACCTCCAAACTAAAGCTATCTGCTGAAAAGAAGGCCATATTGATTGCCATAATTGCGTTTCTTGTACTCCCAGCTATAGACGCTATCGCAAAATTACTAGCCACTAGCATCTCTGCTGGTCAAGTTACATGGTTCCGTTTTGTTTTTCAAACAGGCTTTATGGCCCCATTTTTTTTTAATGCGATCCGCATTCGAAAACCTCAAAACATCGTCTTACAAGGGATGAGGGGTATATTACTAGCAGTGACTACAGTACTCATCGTTGCTGCTGTACAATTAATGCCCCTCGCTGAAGTCATTTCTATATTCTTTGTCCAACCTCTACTCGCAGCATTGCTTTCAGCTGTTCTATTAAGGGAAAAGGTAGGTTGGAGACGTTTATCTGCAACTGCGATCGGATTTCTTGGAGCGTTAATCGTGGTGCAGCCCAACTTTAAGATGTTTGGATTTGCTTCCATCTTACCTTTTGGTGCTGCACTATGCTTTGCTTTTTACATAATACTAACACGGAAATTATCTCAAACGGAAAGTTCAACTGTAATGCAGTTTAATTCTGGTCTTGCTGGACTAGTATTCATAAGCATAGCACTCTTTATCGGGTATTTTATCGATCTGCCCGTTTTTCAAATAACGATGCCCAATAGCGAACAGTGGATACTTCTGGCCGTTGTGGGTATTATAGCAACAGTTGGACATTTTATGATTGTACTCGCTTCTAAATCGGTCGAAGCAAGTGTTATAGCGCCTCTCCAATATACGGAAATAATTGGGGCCACGACTTACGGCCTCTGGCTATTCAATGATTTTCCCAGCTACACAGCATGGATTGGCATTTTTATAATTGTGGCCTCTGGTATCTACGTACTGCACCAAGAACAAAAAAGTAGAAATTTTGTTAAATGAGCCCAGAGTTTATAATTAAAGATCAATTTTTACTTCCATATCAAAGCAGCACATAACCACCATCTGAAATAATTGTTTCACCAACAACATAATTTAAGACATCACACGATAGTAGCAATGCAAGTCGCGCCATTTCATGGGCTTCCGCAAAACGTCCGATCGGAATTCCCTTCAAAGCCTCGGTTTGCTTATATGTGGAGTCCAGGGTAGCAGCATTAATAGCCGTCAGAGTTCTTCCAGGGGCAATAGCCACCACCCGCACCCCTTTAGGAGCCCATTCCGCAGCAATTGACTTGGTGAATTGGGTAATACCAGCCTTAGTTGCCGCATATACAGCACGTTCGGCAGATCCATGAAATGCAAGTTGAGAGGAAGTATTTACAATCACTCCAGCCCCAGCTTTCAACATTGATTTTCCAATATTCTGTGCCAAATGTATGGGCCCTACTAGGTTAATACTAATCACCCGCTCGATTTCGGTTGGAGGCATGCCAACAAATGGTCCCATCCAGACTATCCCTGCATTATTCAGTAAAATATCTACAGGCTCAGCTTCACCAGCTAACCTATCAATGGACACCTTTTCCGCCTGGTCAAATTCAATTATCTTGCTGGCACCAGTTTGCTGCGATTTTTTTTTCAAACCCTCGACATCTCTATCGGCTAAAATTATATCTGCACCATGTCCACTAAAAGTTTCGGCCATTGCAGCGCCGATACCGCTTGCTGCTCCTGTTATTAATACTCGTTTCCCACTAAGGTCGAGATCTTTGGGTTCGATTTTCACAACTACCTATCCTTGTCTATATGCTAGGCAACAGATCTAACCAACTTTCCAGGTCTAGCACCTGTCGCTTCCCCCTTCACAAAAATGGGCTCCCCAGAAACTATCGTTGCTTCATATCCATCTACGCGCTGAACCAATCTCTTTCCTCCCGCTGGCAGGTCGTTGACTATTTCAGGCATTCGAGGACGAAGGTTATCAAAATCTATTATATTTAGATCCGCCTTTTTCCCGACCTGTAACCTGCCACGATCGGTAAAGCCAAAAAAATCAGCGGTCTCACTCGTCTGTCGTTTTACAAGCCACTCAATGTCAAATTTGGAACCTCGAGATCTATCTCTTCCCCAGTGCGACAGCATAAAACTGGGAACACTAGCATCAGAGATCAAACCAACATGGGCACCACCATCACTTAATCCAAGAAGTGTATCTGGATCGGCTAACATCTCCCTAACAGGTTCTAAATCCCCACTAACGTAGTTTGTAACCGGGAATAAAAACTTTCTGTTTCCGTCGCCGCCCGTGAGATAATCGTATGCAAACTCCTCCGGCGACTTGCCTTCCTTTCCGGCAAGTGCTTGAACGGATTGATCAGCGGTCGGCTCATAATTCGGTGGATCTCCAAGTGGGTACATACGATCCCATCTCGTTGCAATGGCTTGGGTCAATGGAGGTAGAATACTTAACAAATCAGGCGAGACTTCTTCGTTTAAAATTGTATCCCTTACACTGGGATCGCGCAATTTAGCCAGCTTTTCTACCTGAGATAAGTTTTCCAAAGCATTGAACGAAGACCGAACAGAGAAGGGCGTAAGTGACGTAGTCAACCCCAGTATTAATCCGACCGATCGACCAGCAATTTGTGCGGTGATCGACGCTCCCTGAGCTTTAGATATTTTAGCACCAGCCATTAATCTCTTCCACCGTTCTGGGTCATGAGATCTATCTGTTAATAGAAACCAAATCGGCCGCCTAATCTCAGCCCCTAATTCCCGCATCCATTTAAATTCCGCTTCTTCATCCTCAAAATCGGAGATCATCCCGAAAGCTCCTCGCCCAACTTTCCCTAGTGACCTACCTATACCGATCAGTTCTTCTGTTTCTGAATATCTGCCTGGCACAAAGTCACCTGACGTTGTTTTGTGAGAATCTGTTCTAGAAGTGGTAAACCCAAATGCCCCAGCCAATAGAGCTTCCTCAGTGAGTTTGGCCATCACCTTAATATCCTCGGCGGTAGCTGCCTCGTGCCTAATAGCTCTTTCACCCATCACATAGACTCTGAGCGCATGGTGAGGCATTTGTGCACCCACATCTATTACTCGCTCTTGACGTTCTAAAGCGTCAAGGTATTCCGGAAAGCTCTCCC